>NZ_JADPJC010000042.1:0-20443 GCF_023073215.1 Bradyrhizobium sp. 35 | reverse complement strand
CAGTCGATCGGCGCGCCGTAAACCCTGTGCAAAAAAGCGGGCTTCGAGCCCGAACCATTTATCTGGGAACGGCACGCGCGGATCTCATCATGGCCTGGCTGCAACAGCGGCCCACTTGCAAGAGGCCGGATACATTTGTGCAGACAGCATCGTCCTGATTAAACGACCTTGCACGGGCGGGGCGGGTCATACATTTTTTGACAAAAGCTCGCGAAGTGCTGCAGCATCCAGCATCTGTTCGGCCAGGAGCTTCTTCAGCTTGGCATTCTCCTCCTCAAGCTGCTTCAGCCGCTTGGCCTCGGAAACGTCCATGCCGCCATACTTGGCCTTCCAATTATACAGCGTGGCTTCCGAGACGCCGTGCTTGCGCGCGAGATCGGCGGTCTTCGCACCAACCTCATGTTCCCGCAGCACGCCGATAATCTGTTCCTCAGTAAACCTGGCTCGCTTCATCTGTCCGTCCTTGAGAAGGCCGGACTCTAACTCCGCGTGGAGGAAATTTGCAGGGGCAGGTCAAGTTCACTGAACGTTTTCGTTCTTCAGCGTAGGGTTCGGACTGGCCGCTTGAGGATTGGACCAAGACATTCCCGCCGCGGCAACAGTCGCGTAACGCTCTTTGCTGCGGCTGCTAGGCGGAGCACCGCGGGATAGCCCATCAGGCACCGTGCCCACCAAAGCTGACTTTTGGCGGCCGCGCTGTCGGAAGTCAGGCAGCCGGATCAGGGCGGCTGTTTCGAATCACACAGTTCGCTTGCCAAGCTCGGCGAAGCCTCCTGCCCGCGAAAGAGGACTTGGTACGAGCCTTGCTTGCTGAGGCGCAAAACCATGTGCTTCGCGCCAGTCGACGGATTACCTCCGCTCGGTGTCGGTTCCAGACATCGGATGTCTGCAACCGTACAGGGGGGGAAAACAACAACATGCAACGGGCGACATCCATAATCGTCGGTCAAGGAGACATAGCATGTCCGGTGCTGCAGGCGCATTTCTGTTGCCTTCAAGCCGCTCACAAAGGCCGGTTTCCGATCAGCTCAAGCACATGGTGCCGAAGCTTGAAAACCGTGCACAGAGGGGGTTCGGCGTTGCCGCATCTATGCATGAAGAACGGTTTCAACATACAAAGTCATGCCGGCCAGCAGGCAAACTAGCAGATGTTGATTTCACTGAGCAGGACGCGCATTCCAGGCCGCATGTAGCTATAGCACACGTTCGCACTCCCTCTCACAGGGAGAAGAGTGACGCCGACTTCCAGCCCTTTGATAATCATAAAACCTCCCGCCGTCGTTTGACGGTTTGTTTGAACGGGGCTCTGGTCAACGCTGATGTGCCCTTTGAAGTCTGCTTTCTTTGCTGCCGCGGGGACATGAGGGAATCGGTCTTGATGCGTTTACGTTCGAGATGCCGCCCCGTTGGCCGGCAAAAACGCGCAGACGAGACTTCGAATAGATTGATCGCCGATCTCACCTCAACGAAAACGTCTGCAGCATGAGGCCATGATGAAACCTGCTCTTGTATTCGATTGGAACGGCACTCTCCTCGACGACGCCGACGCCTTGCTACAAACGACGAACACCATTTTGGACCGCTTCGGCCGAGCTGCCATCGACATGCACACTTTTCGGGATCATTTCGATGTTCCACTTTCGGTTTTTTACCGCAATCTAGGAATGTCGGAGAGTGAAATCGAAACGGTCGATAGCCATGACAGCGCTATTTTTCACGACACTTACGAACCGCTGGCGAGCAAAGCCGAACTGCGCGAAGGCGCGCGCTGCATTTTGGAAACGGCACGTCAACAAGAGGTTCCCAGCATTATTGTTAGTAACCATATAGTCGATCCCCTTATTACCCAATTACGAAGACTTGGAATCGACGATTGTGTCGCGGAGGTTCTGGCTTTTGAAAGCCGCGCTACTCAATATAAAAGCACAAGCAAAGGAGAGCGGCTTCATCTGTATATGCGAGCATACAATCTGAACCCCAGCTCAACGTTCATCATCGGGGACATGCCGGTCGAAACGGATATTGCACGCGAACTTGGCCTGATCAGCGTAGCCATTACGGGCGGATTTGTTTCCGAGACGCGTCTGCGAGCGGCGCAGCCGGATTATCTCATCGAGGACCATCATAAGCTGCTGCCCATTCTGCAGGAGCGTGGCGTTTTTCAGAACTCATAACGACGCAGAGCATGACTGAAAACCTCTACCGTCCATGTCTTCCTGTTCTCCAGCGAAGCCTTCACACTGATGGCCGAAGCATCGGCTCTGGACGGACGAGGCCCAAACGAAGGTGCGCGCCTAATTAGTATTGGCCGATAGGGGACTTCGCCGTTCGAGTTTGTCAATCTGCAACCTGAGGCAGTCCGACTCAACACCCATTCTCCTTCCAGACGGGCCGGTGTTGAAGACGTAAGACCCGCGCCGAGAAATTTCCTCTTGTCGGGAGCGCGCTTGCCGCGGCGCTGCCGTCGAGTTCTTATCCAGGAGCGTTAGAGCCTCGAAATTGTGCAGCGACGCGCATGCCTGATAGCGCCCACAAAGCTGCCCAGATTACTCGCGGACCGGTGCGGCAACTTCCGCTTCAAGCTTTGGCTGGTGCTTGAAGATCGCGTGGATCAAAGCTTGCGGCGGCTGCTCGGAAGCCTCCACCAGCACCGCTTTGTCAGCGCGCGCCGAGGGAGCGAAGACTCACCTGATCACGGTCGGCGAGACCACATTTGGAATGGTCCTCGAGACCCGCGTCCTGTGCGTTCCATTTCAAGATTGGCGCGCGGGCGGCTCGTAGCGCATCCGGCCATGGCGCCGCGGCGAATCTGGTGGTGGCCTCGAGAATCGTAATGAGATACGGGCTGGTAAGCAGAACCTGGACACCGCCTTCGGCACGTCGTTCCGTTTGGATTGTGCGCACGGTTAGGTCTAGTGCTCTGATCTTGCCGACGTAGGTCAGCCGTAGCATCCCAAGCCGCTTCGCAATCCGGGTCCCACCTGGGCGGTGTCACCGTCGATGGTTTGCTTGCCGGTAAAGATGAAGTCGGCGGTCCAAGCTCCTTACGAACTTTTCGGATGGCGGCTGCCAGTTATCACCAGGTATCAGAACCAGCGAAGCGCCGGTCAATGAGCAGAACGGCTCGATCGGCGCCGAATGTCAGCGCCTTGGGTACAATCGTCGTCCATCAAGATGCTCACGCAGCATGGACATCAAAAATAAGATTGAGGCGGATCGCCACAATGACGGCTTGGATCCGGCTGGTCGCGCCCAGCTTTCGCATCGCGTTCTTAAGATGAAAGTTCACCGTATTCTCGCTGATTTGTAATATCCTCCCGATTTCCCATGACGATTTGCCCTCTGCCACCCACCCTAGACAATCTAATTCCCGCTGTGATAGCGCAACTCTCATATTGCAGTTATCTTCCGCCGGACGTGTGATCTCCACACAAGCGGTGTGAAAGTGCCAGGCTAGTGCGTTCAGATGGCCTTTGGAATGTTGCGGATCGGCATCGTCGAACCGAGATGCAAACGATACGACCGATAATCGACCCAATGGCCCAAACAATGGTACACTCATGCCGTGCTTGAGACCGGCCTCTCTGGCCTCGTCAAGTACGCGCCTTTCGTCGGGCTGTAGTTGATATTGCTCGGCGAGTTGATCCCACAGAAACGGCCGCGAAAGCGTCGGTGTCCGCCGGACCACCGGATCGATTTTGTGGTACTTTCGCTCAAAATATCGTTCACACCACTCGGGCGGCCACTTAACGGCCACGGCGGGCGGCGGATACTCCGGTAGGCGAAGTGGCTCCGCGAAATTGAGCGCTCCGTAAGAGACTTCGCTGAAGCCTTCGTCGCTGGCACAGCTCACAAGAAGCTCGAAAAGCGATCGGAGCGATTGCGTTCGCGTCGCGCATTCGGTGAAGCTGAAAAGATCCATTTTGGGCGCCTCAGCGGGCTGACCCAAGAGGTCGGTATTGCGCCGCTCGATTGAGCTTGTTTTAAGCGGAGGCAAGTTCCAATCCGTCGCCGAGCCGCTCCGCGGTCCCGAGCTCAACGAGCCCGGTGTCACCGCGGATGTTCGGCTTGCCGGCGAGCATGAAAAGAAATGGGCCAAGGTCGTGCACGATCTACGGATCTGCATCGTCAGCCCCCAACTGATCTTCACCGCGCCGGCACCGACGAGAGCCGGGTCGATGAGCAGCCCAACAGACTCGTCGCGCAACTTTGGCTCCTTGCATGAACAATGCGCGGCGTCTCGGTGGCTTAGTCGCACGCCTCCGACGCGAACAATTCCTAAGGGTTGACCGCGACCGGCCCTCGTCGTGCAAGACGATGTTCGTCGGGGGGATACCCCGATATGCCGGCGGTCGGAAATTCTGCTTGGTGCAGAGGGCACTTTGCATACGCATCTCCGGAAGGGAGAGAACCTAGGGATGAGAACAGCAAGGGTCGTACCAGTTGCACCGCTCCAAAAAATCGGGTTTAACGACAATGACTTGAGAGAATTGCGATAGCTGCCTCGGGCGCGTGCGTTGAAGAATTCGCGACAACAGGAGGAAAGCCGACAGGCATTTGGCTTAATTGTTCGTGATGATTGCCTGATTGGCTTTTTCTCTTGACGTGTGACCGGTGCCCCTTGTGCAAGGCACCGCTGAATCGCTCATTATTGCGTGTCGCTTGCCAATAAACTGAAAACGAGCGAAAACGTTCAAGGACAGCGCATGCAGGCTGTCTGAATCCTCTGTGAGCCGAATCCGCTCTGGCCGACCAACACATGCACTTCTGAGGCACTGACGGGAGATGAGCGCTCGTCTGTCTAGTTGCGCGCCGACGCTTCAACTTGTCACTGCCGCTGTTAGCGGCTTACCGACGTTTCTCAGGACAGCGGCGCGGCAGTTGACAAACATCTGCTTCGTGTAATTCTCGCCGAAGTAATCCAGTACGAAGGTGCCTGTATAGTCCGGATCATCGCCCACGCTGCGGATTAGGCTGTCGAGAATCTCGCCGATTTCGGGAATGCGCTCGCAGTAACGGGCACGGAGAACATTAACAGCGTTCATCGAGTGAACTGCCTCGTCGGCAACCACCTCTCTCAGGCAACGAAGGAAGCTGCTGCCAAGTCCGGCATAGAACTCTCTATCCGCAGCATAGGCGCGGCAAGTACACATCTCATCAAATGCGATCATAACGATCAGAGAGAATTCGTCCTTCAAGTATTCATTGATTGCAGAAAAACTATGCGATCGAGCCTCCAATCTGTCTCGAAGATCTTTTTCGGATTCACCAGCGACAAGCTCCATGATCCGGATGAAACTATCGGTGTGACGCTCTTCATCCGCGGCCCAGGCACTAATAAACGCCTCAGCTTCGTTGGTGGCGATCAGATTTCGGTTGAACACTTCTTGTTTTAAGTGCCTCGCGTCGTATTCAGTATACAACTCTGGCCACAACTTGTCCCGACGTCCGCGCACAATCGATGGTCCGGCCGTGAACATGGCCGGCGTCAACTCATCGAAAATGTCTTTTGGATTCCAGTTCCGTCGAATCGGCGCAATCATCCGACTGTCCTTCTCTGTGAGCAGCCTGGCAGACGGCGCTCGCAAAGCACACTTGCTCCACACCAAGTATGCTGTCGCCCCCTCGTTTTGGTGGGCAATTTCGAGACGCAACTCATCAAACGGTTTGAAACTCGCGATCATCAACAGAAGCTCATGGGGACGGTCAACGTTTTATAGTTCGCGTGTAGTGTAGGCTGCGGCACATCCCATCGCTTTCTTTGCAAACCGCTCCCTTTGCTTGCGCGGCAGGCGAACTGGGGGTCGCGGCGGCTTCCCGGCGGTGGCCGGCCGCAGGAGCTTCGCTCGGATGTGAAGGAGCATGAGCCAAGCTGGGACCATCAGCTATGACGGGTAAACCGGACTTGACCTCCCAACGCCTTTGAGCCGCCCCTTTTGACCCGATCCAGGCGTTCAGCCCTGACGACATCGTTCGCGGCATGGCGCCCCGCGGCTGCCAAGGAGATTCTCGAACTCCATTTGGAGCGGCCTACGCGTACCTAACGAATATCGTCGCAGGTGGCGGTGGCGCGCGATGCTCCACATTGAATGATTTCACCTCGCATGGAGTTGCGAGGGGTCGGCCTGCTTCTGGAGCAGCAAGCCGAGCTTGCGTGCCTTCTTCCTTACTGAGGTGACATGGCGATCGAGCCCCGGCTATATCGAAGGCCACGCGAATGGTCAAAGCAGGAGGCGCAGCGATTGATAGCTCTCGCGCGTCAGAAAACCTGCGCCATCGGACCCGGTATCTGGGTTGGACTCCGCCCGGCGCCGACAGTGCGGTCGCGATGTGTCTCTCTGTCCTAATTCCCACATTTGCGAACAAAAGCGCAGCCGTTTGTCGCCCCTCGGACAGACGGGCCAAATCCGCTCGGCTCCAACTTCACTATTGGAAGCAGTCATCGGTTGGGGAGACGAAATGGAACATTTCCTATTAATTGAAATGACGCGCGACAAACATGTCGAGCGGTGCAAGCAGCGGGCTGTCGATCATCTCGACCGAGCTGATCTTAGGAACTCGGTCGCCTCGTTTGTGCGCAATATGAACGCGCTTCCCGATTGCGAGTTGCCAAACTACTTGGCAATGCTTGGCGGTTCGCTTCTGACGGCGAACGATGCGCTCGGCCGGAGAACGCTCATTGAAGGATTGAGGTGATGGTCCGATGATCAAGCCAGCGAGGGTCTGGGCCCGGTCAACTTCTTGGGGAGGGGATGGCGCACTACCGAGCTTACCTTTTGGATCACGACCGCCACGTTATAAGCGTGGCCAATTTGCCGTGTGCCGACGAGCAAAAAGCACAGGAACGTGCTCAGCAGCTAGTTGATGCCAACGACATCGAGCTATGGCAACTCGACGGACGTATTGCGGTGTGTTTGAAGCCGCCACAAGCCGAGCCTCGCACGTGGCAGGACAGGCAAGACCGCGGCGCCCTACAGACAAACGAAACGTGCGTGAAAGTTAAGCGCGCGTCTCAGTCATAGGCTTCGGTGATTGCGGATCACAGGCGCGGGATAGCTGGGGAAGACGCTCGGCATGGGCTGCAAGTTGCCGACATAGCGATTGAAACGCGGAAGATGACTCTTGAGCACTCCGACACGGAGCAGGTTTGCGGGCGCGGTCAACTACCAACCCTCGCAATTGATCTAGATGACGGAAGCATGTCACCTATCGATTGATGAAATCGGCCGGTCTACACGTTAGGCCCGTCATCACAAGGAATTGGCATGCAAGACCGATTAGCATCTGTTCGCGCCAACGGCCCTGATCAATCCGCTGGTTCCTCACCTGCTGAAATTCTGCGGGCCGAAATCTGCTGCCGCAGAGAGCTATCGTTCCTCATGGAAGCGCATGATGGTCTCTCCGCCGCAATCGCTGAGCGCGCGGGGTTCAAAGGCCTCTGGGCGTCCGGCCTGTCAATTGCCTGCTCCCTGGGCTACCGCGATGCCAACGAAGCGTCGTGGAGCCAACTCGTAGATGTAGTCGAGCGGATCGTGGACTCGAGCGGACTGCCTGTGCTCGTTGACGGAGATGGCGGCTTCGGGAATTTCAACAACGCGCGCCTCGTGACACGCAGCCTCCGTCAGCGTGGAGCAGCCGGCGTGGCGCTCGAGGACAGTTGCTTTCCGAAAATGAACTCGTTTGTTGGGCATCGGCACCCCCTCGCCGATATCGACGAATTCTCTGGCCGCCTCCGGGCAGTGAAGGATACAGTCGCGGACGACTTGATCTTGGTGGCAAGGATCGAGGCGTTGATTGCTGGGCATGAGATGGACGAAGCACTTTCGCGCGCTCACGCCTACGCCGACGCGGGAGCCGATGCGATCCTCATTCATTCGCGAAGGAGCACCGCGGACGAAGTCCTTTCGTTCGCGCGCGCTTGGCAGAACAGACTGCCGGTCGTGATCGTTCCGACGAAATACTATCTAACACCGATTTCTGTATACCGAAAAGCCAGCATCTCTACGGTGATCTGGGCCAACCAGTCTATGCGAGCGGCGATGGCGGCAATGCGTCAAGTCTGCGGTCGCATCATCGCTGAGGAAAGCACCGCGAGCATTGAGCCGCACATCGCTACTCTCGAGGAAGTCTTCGAACTGTTCAAGTACGACGAACTCGCCCGTGCGGAAACGCGATATTTGCGTCCCGACGCTGAACTGCGCAAATAGGGTTTCGTCGACACAGGAGCGCATTTTCGTTGTCCACCTACTGTCCTGGATTTCCTCCTAGCTGGCCAAGTTCGACTGCAATCTCAAATGCCTAATCATTGCACTGAGATGTCCTGAGATAGCGTAGCCCGCCTCACTCAACCGAAATGCGCACTTGGCCATCTCGGCAGCTCGAGGCACCGGACCCAGCGCCTCCCTTCTCTCTGGTGAAAGGACCGAGGAGAACCATTTGTCTGTCTTAACGCTTGGGCTCCATTTTCAGATGGCTCCGGCAGACCTGATTTCGCTTCAGCACGCCTAAGCTGGCGGAAGAAGTCCGTCGGTGTTTCACCTTAGAGGCGCGACGAAAAAGGAACTAAACTGTGACCGATGCTCCCAAGAACGCCATCATTCTCGCCGCTGGCTGCGGCTCTCGCCTGCGTCCTCTGACAGATCTGCGGCCGAAGTCGCTGGTCGAGGTCAACGGCACTTCGATTCTTCACAACGCTCTGCACAATCTGGAATCTGTCGGCGTGGAAGAGGTGACGATCGTGGTGGGTTACCGCAAAGACGCCATTCAATATGCCTGCGGTAGCAACTTTGGCGAACTCAAAATCAAATATGTCGAGTCGACCGTCTTCGACCGGACCGGAAGCGCCTATTCTTTGTGGCTGGCGCGCGACGCTCTTCTCTCCGGAGACTGCTTTCTTCTCGAGGGCGACGTCTTTTTCGAAGAGGATGCGCTGCGACACTTGATGGTCTGCCGCGGGACCGACGTAGCTGCAGTCGTTCCCTTCGATGATTCAATGGAAGGGTCGGCCGTTCTGTTGTCGCAGAACGGCTTCATCTCAGGCTTTCGATTGAAGCAAACCGCGGCAAATCTTGTTGCGGATGGCCCAAAGCTGTTCAAGACGATGAACCTTCTACGGCTTTCAGCGCCGACACTCAAGGCAACGATCGTTCCGACACTGGACGAAATCATCACCGCTGGAGCTAGGCAGACCTACACCGAAGAACTTTTGGGTTATCTGATAGCGAGGCGAGGCCTACAGCTCGCCGCGGCGCAATGCGACGGCCTCAGCTGGTACGAAATTGATGATGCTGACGATTTGGAGATTGCCGAGCGCATTTTCAAGGACCGAACGAATGCCAACGCGGCGAGACGTCATTTGCAAACGAGGTGAGAGTTCAATGCTGAAATACCTTTGGGATCCAGCGAACGCGATAACGATCACAGGTCTTCTCTTTTCCTCCGCCAGCCTGTTTTTAGCTCTCTCTGACCGCCTGGAGCTATCTGTGGCAGCGGCGCTTTGGGCTGTTCTATCGGACCACCTGGACGGGTTTGTGGCAGGTCGCACCAAAGGTCGGGATCCAGATGTCGCAAAAATGGGAGCGAGCCTCGACGGCTTTGCAGATATCGTCTATGGAGCCGTTGTGCCTGCGGCAGTTGTGGTACAAGTCAGCCAAGCTTCACAAGTCGCGTTTGCGACCGCAACCGCTCTACTGGTGACGGGAGCAATAAGGCTTAGCTACTTTGCGAACTTTGGCAGGTCGCGTGATAAACGGTTCTTGGGCATCCCCTTATCGTACGACGTGCCGCTCCTGGCGCTTCTATTTCTTTTTAAGCCTCTTATTCCTGCTGAAGCATTTCCGGATTTCGTGAACATTGCTTTCTTGCTGCTCGCTATAGCGCATGTCGCGCCTCTTCGCGTGCCACCACTCAGCGCAACAATGTATACGGCAATAAGCATCTTCGCCGTCGCGTCATCGGTGCTTTTAGCCAGTCGCTCCTTTTGATGGCGGATGGAAGTATGATCCAGCGACTGGCCTTCTTGGGCTTGCAGGCTTCACTTCCATGGAGGTCACATGATGACGTGTAGTCTCGCCAACCCCGGCGTGCACCAGACTTGTTGCCGAGAACATCTCCGCACGGATCGGCACTGCTCGATGCTTGTTCGCCGGGAGCTTGTCGGGAGATCGCGACGATCCTACGATTTTCGTTTGCCCTGAAACGTTGAGCTAGTCGCACTCATGAACAGCGCAGCACAAATCGCCGTATCCCTTAGGCCGGACGAGGTTTCTGACCTGGTCAACCGATTCCCCGGCGGCTATTGGAAATATGACATCAAGGACTTCGTCCTTCTGGTAAATCCATATTTTCCGCCGCAGGCGTTCCTTGACGAACTTAAGAACGCTCTACCGCGGCTTATTACTTGCTATCCCTCTCCTAATGCGCAGCTGGTCCAGCTTCTTGCGGATGCGGTGAAGACGCCGGCTAGTAATCTTGTCATTTGCAATGGCGTGGCTGAACTGATTCCCATCCTCCTTGGCCGACTGGGTATGCGGATTGCTGTCCCGGTCCCAACCTTCAATCCCTATGAAACCACCGCCTTGCCCGGGCGGTTGTCACGCTTTTTCCTGTCACCGCCAGATTTTGAACTCGATGTGCACCGCTATGCAGCATTTGCGCGTGCAAATGGTGTCGACGGCGCAGTCGTGATATCGCCGAATAATCCCACTTCGCGGATGGTTCCCTATGCGGATTTACTATATCTGGCTTCCGCGCTTCGAGCTCAACAGCAACTCCTACTGATCGACGAGTCATTTATCGAGTTTAGTGAGCTCGGGCGAAGTGCAAGCCTGGAAAATCACTTGCTGGAATTTCCCAACGTGATCGTTCTCAAAAGCCTTGGAAAGATTTACGGGACATGCGGTTTACGGGTCGGGTATGCGGCATCAGCAAATGTACAGACGATGGACGAAATTAGAGCCGCCCTCCCCACGTGGAATGTTAATACGTTTGCTGAGTTTTTTCTAAGCAAGCTTCCTCACCTGGCGCACGCTGCAAAGCAGAGTTGGGTGAGGGTGGGCAGCGACAGGGACAAACTATACGCAGACCTGCGCAGCATCGACGGAATGAGAGTTCTGAAGCCCGACGCAAATTTCGTGTTCTGCGAACTCCCGCCCCATTGGCCGGATGGGGACGTGATCGCCCAAACACTTTTAAAAGATAGACGGATATTGATCAGGCACAATGGCGGCAAGACTCTTCAGAATGGTAAACGATTCTTGCGCATCGCAAGCCGCACTGAAGACGACAATAGGCTTTTGGTGGAAGCACTGAAAGACTTCTCTGATTAGCGCAACCGACGCCGGTACTAAGCCTTCTCATGGCTGATCCAGAAGGAAAGAAACTTTAGTTGGGGCCAGAGCTGCAATCACAGAACACTCCATTACTCGGTCGAGCGGAATCAAAGCAGATCAAGGCCCCGCGGCAACCACATCGCGGTTCTCTTCGCGCCGTCGGCGACCACAATCTTCCAGCGCAGATCGGCTATGTACAGCACTCTTCATGCTTACCTAATCTGGTATGCGACACAAGAGCGCGTCCGCGCTGGCGGACGGAAGTCCGCCACGCTCGACTAATAAGGCGCGAAACTTGCCCCATCGGGTCACATGCCCGTCCTCAAGCCACGCACACTGAGTCTGCTGTCCAAGTGCGAGCGTCGTTCTCCCGAACAAGCCTCATCATTTCCACCTTCGCGATGTTCTACCTCGCCCACCGGGCGTTGACCGTCTGAAAGCGGGTTCTCCCGATTCTCGGAACGAGGTATCTGCATTAAGTCGTCATGCGCTCGTCTATTGGTGTTGCCATCTCGTAGTCCGCCTGCCTCAGGCCGCGAGCGACAGCTTCCGTTCCTTGTAGTCTCGCCCCCGACAATCGATAATCCTTGGTAACTCCGTGTCCCGTTGCGCCCCTTGGCCGACGCGATGCCGAGTTCGGCCAGGTGCCCGCGCAGTGCATTGCTCAACATTGGTAGGCTGGCGCACCAGCGATTGTCGAGTCCGGTGCAGCATCAAAACGGCTGCTGCTCCGTCGTCTCTTGACCGGGACAAAACGCATCGACGGCCGCGTCACAACCTCACAGATTGCAGCCGCATCATTCGCATCGTTCTTACTGCGGTTGAGGTAGGCCTTCACATAGCTCGGAGGTGTCAGTCTGACCGTATGTCCAAGCGCCTGAAGTTCGCGGCCCCAATGATGCGCTGACGGTCATGCTTCGATCCCAACCAAACAACGTGGCTACTGGCAAAAATACTCCAGCACCTTTGCCCGACTTACCCGCTTCATCAGGACCGCGCGCGTGACATCGATCCGATGCACCTGGAACAGCGACTTCGCCAAATCCAGACCAATCGTGCTAACCTCGCCCATGGACGCCTCCCTCAACGGGCAGAATCACGCTTCCCAGCACGCCCGGCATGTTCCGGCGGTACCAACTTGGTCGGCTTGGCGATGTCAGGCGTGCTGAGCAACATCGCCGATGTCCCGACTGGTCACAAGTATGAACTGCAGATGAGGCAGTGACGACCATCTTCGAGACCGGCCGGTCCAGTGGCCCGCCGCAGCCTTGAGCAGCGGCATGCCATCGAGCGCCGGTTCGTCGGGCTCGACCAGATACGTCAGCAAGGCGCCAGGTGTATTGCGTTCGAGTTTAGCCAGATCAGCGCGGCGGTGGTGACGATTACTCACAGTGATACCTCGTCGTCTCCCGCAATCGTTTCTGTCACCCACTTTGTCGTCGTAGCAAGCCATCTGGTGGTGCCTTGCGTGGTGGGCGTGGCGCGCGGCGGTGCATCATGCTGTAACGCTAGCTGTAACGCCAAACGCTCGCGGCATGCGCGCGTTCTGCACGCCCCCGAACAGAACCGCGAGCTGGAGCGCTGCAGCGTTTAAGCCCTGCCGCACTGCTCGCACTTCCTGCACCGTTCCGGAGGACTCTCGCCCTCGTCACGAACGTGGAAGACACGGCGGCTCGTGTGTTTGGGCATCGAACCTGAACTCACGACGACGCTCCGGCAAAACACCCAGACGCTGGGATAATCGACGAGCAGCGGTGGGCTGACGTGTGACTGCTGGCTCGCCTCGATTCAGAACGGCACAGCCGGGGTCAAAATCTCAAACAAGGTAAATGCCGCCAAGCCCAACCGCTCGGCGCCCCAGAGGGAGCGGCTTGCGTCAACATCCGGGAATTCTGCGGCCGACAAGCGGCTTGGAACCACTTCCCGATTGCAAAGTTTTCCTGTTGCCCTTTGCCAGCGGGTGGCTGCCTTTCCCACGCGACGGAGGATGTGTCCAGCGTAGTGGAGGCACACCTCGGGCGCTTCGCTCAGCTTCTTCGACCAGATCTCGAAGATCTTCCAACTCTGAGAGCTGAGAAATGAGTTCACTAAGTCGTCGAGCACAAAAGATTGGGCGAGAGCTTCGCATAATGTCCTCCCCAGCACAAAAAGAACTATCAGGACGGCTCCGTCGCCACGCGGCACTAAGGGGGAATGCAGGAGCTATCAGCTCCCCCTGACAACGACTACCAAGTCGATTGGGCTTTGCCGGAGCCATTCCTGGACGGATGGTGGGCTTCCTCCTAAGCCTCTCCAAACGCTGGCTTGACCAAGAGATTGATCGAATGCTGGTGGACTACCCACCGTGAGAAGACACCTGACAGCCCTGTCGGACTATTCTTATCGTGGCCATAGCCCATGCAACAGAAGGGCCGTTCGCCAATGGACGAATTCGCGATGCTTCTCGCCGAGCTGGACCTGTGCAAGGCGGAATTTCAGCACCTGCAGAACGAACTCAATCTCGCGACCGGCGCCGGGCCGACCGACATAGTAGCGCTTCAACACGCGGCCCGCCGGATGAGCGGCATCGCAGCCCGCCTCGAGGCTTTGACGCGCGCCATCTCGAAAGGTACGGCCAGCGGAGTACATTGAGCACTCCCCTCCCTTCCCTTGAAGGGAGTGAAGGCAACCGTCGAGAAGGCGACCTACGAACGCCATTACGGGGCTATGACCCGAATCGGGAAGAATAGCGCCACAATCACGAGACAAACGCCAAGTCCAGAGATCGCAAGGTTCATCGCAATCCAAAACTGATTCAGACGTAGAACACTCAGTTTCGGAAATTCTCGCGTGTTGTCATCATCCGCGATCCGTCTGATGCTTCTCAGAGGTGACCCTGGAAGCAGCGCATCATGGGCATCACGATAGCCCCGTGCGCGCCGCGTGTGTAGCTGTATCCGCTCGTATTGCTTCGCGGAAAACACTGCTCCGAACATGCCGAGCAGAACGAGTAGCAGTGCAGGCGGCAGGTCCAAAGGACTCAGCGTCTTGTCCGAAGTCATGAAGGCGATGACTGCGCCCGAAATGCCTATGAATGTAGATGCTACCGCCGCTCGTTACGTCTCGTGATGACGCGCTTGGATCGAATTCTCTGAGTACATTTTCCAATGCGCATCGCGCAAAGTGGAGTCGTGTTCATCAGGCACTGGACCCTCCCGGCGTAGGAGCGAGTTTCCCAACAAATGAGACCACAACATTAGCAGAAATGCCACAGGTTGATAGTCCCTATGTGCTCACCCCTGAAGGGAGTCTAGCCGAAAATCTGCACCGGAATAGCGCCGCTGTTATTGGGGTCCACCCGTATACTTGTCAACCGTCGACATGAGCGGCTTCGGGGCCGACAGATTGAACATCAGCCCGAACCGACCATCGGGACCAGTCTTGTCCGGCTCGTCGATCAGCTCGTAGAGATCAATCCACTCGATGAACGAATACTGAGAGAACCTCGCCAGCATCGCATCCAGGTTTGAGTTGCAGGCCGACATCGACGCCGACGTCGAGGTGTTGACGAACGTTGAGTCGTAGATCTCGGCGCCGTTCATCTCATTGATGGCGACTGGAACGCCGTAGCTCGACAGCTTTGTGAACAGGTTGAAATTGGGACGAACTCCGCCCCAGTAGTTCGTCGGGTTCACGCCGGCATGCTCGTAATAGTGATAGCCGAGCACATCGACCTTGACGCCATTCGCCTTCATGAAGTCGATGTAGCCGAACATCGTCGATGTGGTGCCGACGATGCGCCGAAGGTTTCTGCCGGTGTCGCGGCGTACCTGCTCGATCGCGTCCGACATTCCACGCAAGAGATTGGCGAAGTCGACCATCGACGGATATGCAGCGAACTCGGCAGAGGTCCATCCCTTGCCGAACAACGGAGAGCCGTTGGCATCACGGACGGTCAGATTGATCTCGTTACCAAGTTCCCAGTCGCCGACTGAAGATGCGAACTGGCGAACAAACGCCAGGGTCCGATTGTAGCCCTGGGAGTAGATCGCAGCAGCGTCGCCGGCAGGATACTTGCCGGCATCGGTCTTGTCGCCCCACATTAGCGGAAGCGCCAGAACAGGTTCAAGAGTGACGCCATAGTTGGCGGCGAGGCCCACGATCGAGGTGAAGCGCGTCGCTACCCACGGATCAGTGTCAGCCGCCAGAGGAATGGTCAGGCGGTATCGCTTGAGTTTATGTGCGGCGAGCGTCTTGAAGACGTCCTCGTCATTGATCTGGCGGTACGCCCCGGAGGCGAACATGGAGTGGCCATTGACGCCGATTTGAACTGTCAAGTCCTGTTCCTTGATTGCGCGAGAAAAGAAGAGGATGCCGTTTGCAGCAGATCTGATTTCGGGCGCGGCGGGGTAAAGGAGGAGAAACCCCCCGCAGTCGGGCCGCAGCAGTCGGCCGGCGCTCTGTGCCGCCGCTCTCTGTTCTGTACTGCGACTATGGTTGTATTTTGGCCTACTCTCCCCTGAGGGAGTGAACGCTAGACCTGCCGCCCGTATGGGTAGGTAGCCTCAACTTTCGGCGAACGATGATATTCGCGCCGTGCTAGCTTTCGGCATTCCCGCACGGTTGGCGGAGGAAGCGGACCGGCACCTGACAAAGTGCAAAGTTCAATGCGGCTAACAATGTGCGCTGTTTCACAAAAGTGCACAGACTGCCGGGCTAAAGTCATACACGCTTACTTTCCCTCGTACGTTGCGCCTGCACTATTTTTTGGCTTTCATTGTTTTGTGTTGGAGGCATTGATGAAGAGCTCTCGCGGTCTCCTTTTTGCCCAGCGGTTGAACGAACTCAATTCTCGGCTCTCAGAATTGGAAGAACTTCGAGAGCGGATCAAAGAAGCGGAGCGACGCGCCTGCGGTGCACCGTCACTACAATCGACACCAAAGCTCCGAAGTCTCGCGAATATCGATATCTGTCCTGACACTCGTAACCGGGCACGCGCCGCTTCTATGCGACGGACTTCCCGAAGGGCGCGACCGGCGCCCTAATGAAGTGGCCGGATTCACCTATGAAAATGCTGGAACTGGAGAGGACTGCGACGCTGCGGCCATTCCAATCGTCCAAGTATTGCGGGTCGCCCCATGGTTTCAGCCGATCAGTCGAACGAGAACACCGTTGTCGCTACGCAGTTGCCGATCGCGGGCAATTGGCGCCTTTTCGAGTGGATTTGGGGAGTGAGCTTTTTCCTCAGCATCATGCTGGCGATGGCGGGATGGCTCTACGTGCTGGGCACGCTTTCCATCAAAGTTGTCTATTGGCTAGCTTCCTAGCAGCTTCGCGCGACGCGCCCATTGCCGTGAAGATTACCATTAAAATTTGACCGAGATTTTAGAACCGTCCTTCAGCGGTCTTCCGGTACGCTGTTCGAGCATTCATCAGTGGAGGCACTCATGAGATATCTACCTGACCATGGCCTGCCCCTTGTTCAACTCAAAGAGCGTCGCCGCGAATGGTCGTGGCGCTGCAGAGCCGCATCGGCCCGATCAGCGATGACGAACTGCAGAAGATTGCAGCCATACAGCAGACCAGCTCAGCTTTCGAGGATGTCATCGCAGATCTCGACACGGAATGCCTTGATCGGGCGGCTTGAGACGAGCCAATCAGGCTTGCGCACGCCCCGGATCTGGATAAGGATCATGCCGCTACCGGCTCGCGTATTGGGTGGCCGCCCCACCTTTTATTAGGACCATTGGCAGGCCGCCGTCATCCCCAGGATGACGGCGGTATGATTCAGGGGCGACGAGCTAGCCTAGTAGCGCGAGCACTCTCAATGCCGCGCAGCCGATCATTCCCCAAATCGCAAGGCTAATCAGCAGCGCATCGCTCATCGCGTCCATCCTGCGTATCCCCTGGTGCAGAGTGGCGGTGGTTCGAAGAAGTGACCAGAAATTCCCGTTGTGCGCCGCAAGGCCAGCACGTACTCGCCTCCCAACGAGAGAGCCAATACCCTGAGAGAGTGGAAGGACTGCCATCTGCGCGAACCAGATCGCATCGACAGTCGCGCAGATGACGACAATCTTACGCAATAACCTTTACGAACAAACTATGCGTCTACTTACCGAGGAGAGCGAACCGCATGTTGCTAGCCAACATAGATTCAGCCAAAGACTAACACTGGCTGGAGGCAAGGCCGAGGGAACGGCTGATGCCAAGAACTATCCAGGAACAACTGGACCAGGTGGAACGTGATATCAAACTTTACACTGAATTCGATAAGGCCGAAAAAGCTCGCTTCGATCGCGAGTGTTACCTCTGGACCGCGGAAGACCGCATCGAGTGGCAGGAGACGCAGCTTTCCAACGCTCAATATCTTCGCGAACTAAACGACGAGCGCGTTGCGTTGCTTAAGCCGCTAAAGGGGTGAGCGGCTGTTGGCGCAGCGCGGTGCCCTGAAGGGAGTGGACCGCCTGTCCTGAGGGAGTGGACGGTTGGCGAGGGGGGATTTACGCTGCGATTGTCCAGCCGAGAGGAACCCTAAGTAACTTTCTCACGTAAACACTTCTAAGATGGCATTTTCGGAGAAGACCCATGGCCAACGCGAACCTCGCAAACCCGTTTGCCAGCTGCTCAATGAAGCTGAAGCGCGCTCATTCCCATACGGAGGCTTTCGCGAGAGAGTTTAAGGCACTCGACGGGACTGATTTTGCTGCAATCTATGTAAATTATAATCGCGCCAGCGGTGATTTTCGACCTTAAGTGGAGCGGATCGCAGCCCTTCATTGTCGATCTACAACTCACCGTCGCAGACTCGCTTTACAATCCTCGGTCGGCATTGGACCAAGCAGCATGTGTATGCGCAGAATTAGGCGGCCAAGCTGCAGACGGAACGTACTTCCCCCATGGGAAAGATGCGGCACATTTCGAAAAGAATTTAGAGAAGCAATGTCGCAGGGTACCACAACATTTCGTGCAGATTATTCGTGAATGCGAGCCATACTGTGGGGCAAGGGATACCTAATCCGTGCCCTGCACGAGCTAAACATCGTAGACAAGCATCGCCGTCTTATCCAGCAAGATTTCGCGATGCAAGAGGTGCATATCGATCAACAAATCGAATCGACCCCCGAAGGTCTTGTCATCCTTCCGCCCGTGCATTGGAGCAGCGAAGCGGCCGCGAAAGATGAAGACACCATCGAAAACTCAAAAGACGGAGTGCGTTTTAGCTGTTCGCTCTCGTTTGGAGAAGTCGAAGTCCTCCGAAGCCGGCCGGTCGAGTAGTGATGGAAGAAATGGCGGCCTGCGTTCAGCAGATTATCGAAAAGCTAGGAAAATCCGCTCTCTCGCAGCCATGACCATACCGAAATGCCTGCACCTATGTGCTTCGTTTGATGCACCGCCCTGGGAGATTGTTCTCGGAAAGGCACTGTCCAGAAGGGAGTGGACACAGCTTGCTCAGGGCTCGTAGGATCAAGCACTCAGGAGAGGCCAGATGCCTGTTGCAAAGCCCTTTCACCGGAATTTTCGAGGAATCGCAGATGGACCGAACTCGGGTTACAGCAGCTTGGCCTACATCCTCGATCGCGACTACGCGAGAGACGCCGAACATTATGTTCGTGCACTGACACTGATCCAGGACGATCTTCGTTCAATATTCGAATACGTCGAACCAAGCGCCGAGTGCATGAGCGCCTACTCGTTCCGGATCCACTCGCTCTTCATGCGGACCTGCATCGAGATTGAAGCAAATTTCAAGGTGATCCTAGCCGAGAACAATTGCAGCCGCAGCGGCCGGCAATTGAATATGGTCGACTATCGAAGGGTAGATGCTACACACCACCTGTCGTCCATGTTACCTATTTGGAGCGGTTCGCCGCCGACCTTGCGACCTTTCGAACAGTGGCGACCTCTACGTGGACTTCCGAGTCCCCACGGAAAGGGCGCCCCAATTTCCTGGTACCAAGATTACAACGCCAGCAAGCATGGTAGGCACGATGCTTTCAAGAAGGCTAATTTGAAGAATCTGATCCTGTCCGTCGCCGGTCTGCTGGTGATCGTCACGTCTCAGTTTGGTGCACACGATTTCGGCGCTGGCACACCAGCAATTGTTTGCTCCAACGGCTATCAGCCGATGCGCGCTTCGATCGGCGAGCTATTCAGAGTCAACTATCCCACCGACTGGGCCGAAGATGAAATCTACGACTTCAACTGGTCGGATATCAAAGATCACCGAACCGGTTCGGGCGCATCGACTTCGACGCCATACCCGCTTAAGCGACGTGACGCGCGATGGACGATGCACGAATAGTCAAACTAGCTCTTCGATTCAGCTCGCCTCAGGCCCAAAGCGCTCAACGAGGCGGCCAGTGTCTCTTGAGCCTCTTGCGTCGTGTAGCTGTCTCGCGTCGTCATGGTTACGATCAGAGCTGCCGCTGCCGCGATAGCTTCTGCTTCACTGACTGGCCCAGCCACCCCCTGCACAGGCCAGATCGCAACTGGCATATTGCCTGGCAAACTCTGAATTACCGAGAGTTCGCCGCCGTCGTAGGGACGACCGCCAAACCAGTACGTTGCCGCATCGCCGATGTCGCCGCTTTGATTTGCCGGCTGGCTGACATTCTGCGAGACGGCCGGATTGTCTCCTACCCAAAGGGCGAGCACGACGTTGATTGCGTTCTTGTTCGCAGCAGAAATAAGAGTGACACCATAGTGAGCGGTCATGATCAGGGGTTCCTTCGCGACATGAGATAGGAGGCCAGGACCGCTGGTTTGGTGGCACTCAGTGGCTTGGTGATAAGAAAGGCCGCTCCGATCCCGGTCCAAAGTTTGTGGAGTGGCGAGCGCGCGAGCAAACAGAGCGACGCGGGCTGCCGCCGTTGCGGGCGTCCCGGGCAAGCTCCCTTCCTGCGCTCCGTCCATGAACAGCACAGTGCCAGCGGAGCTATAGGCCCCTCTGATCACCCGGCGTCCTGAGAATAGCGTGGTGCCGCCGACAGAGACGTTGCCGCCGGTTCCGAAAACCGTTCGGCCGTAGACTGGCGGTAAGCGCGAAGCCGATACCCTTGCTTCAGAATTCGAATGAACGTGCGAAAGAAGCCTCCGGCTTGGACGGAGGTTTCGGATGGGATTGGACAGCAAAA
>NZ_JADPJC010000129.1:0-20868 GCF_023073215.1 Bradyrhizobium sp. 35 | reverse complement strand
CCAACCCCCGGTCTCGACCCTGAACCTCGCCCATATGATCCCGTTGTCTGCGGTATGGGCCGGAGAGGTGAGGGATCACCACCTCAAGGCGCCCCCATTCTTCTTCGGCTGCGTCTCGATGCGTACTTTCGATCAATCGTTCAGCAGACCTTTGAAAAACCCGATCCTTTGATGAACTAACGGGCCTCCATCGCAAGCGCTACTCATTTTAGCAAATCGAGCATCGTTGCGAATGAGGCAAAACAACGAAGAAGTCGATCCAATCCGGCGTAGATCAATCCTGATCACGACTGTTTGGTTTGGCTGCCGGGGCCGCATCAGGTCTCGCCACCCTGTGGTAGTATCCTGCAACTCGGCAGTATTCGGTTGTCCGTTCGAAATCCTGCAAGCAGGCATGTAAGATCGCCGGATTACTGCGCTATTTGGCCTCTCGCCCCGAGGTTTGTAACGCTCTTCCGATTACAACGAGCTGCTCACCATGGAGATTGCAAATGAAGGTCGGTGTTCCCAAGGAAATCAAGACGCACGAGTACCGCGTCGGCCTGACGCCTGGGGCCGTCCGCGAATACGTGGCCGCTGGCCACAGCGTATTGCTCGAGACGAACGCCGGCGCCGGGATTGGCGCAACAGACGAGATTTACCAAAAGGCTGGAGCAACGATTGCGGCCTCTGCTCGCGAGGTGTTCGCGTCAAGCGAAATGATCGTGAAAGTCAAGGAGCCGCAGCCCTCCGAATGGACGCAGCTGCGAGAAAACCAGATCCTCTTCACTTATCTGCATTTGGCTCCGGATCCGGAGCAGGCGAAGGGCCTTATCAAGTCTGGCTGCACCGCAATTGCCTATGAAACTGTGACTGACGCGAACGGCGGCCTTCCATTGCTTGCCCCTATGAGCGAGGTTGCGGGACGACTTGCGATCGAGGCCGCGGGTGCCGCGCTGAAGAGGTACGCCGGCGGACGGGGACTGCTGATTGGCGGGGTACCGGGCGTGCCACCCGCTCGCATCGTGGTGATTGGCGGGGGCGTTGTCGGCACTCACGCTGCAAGGATGGCGGCAGGCTTAGGCGCTGAGGTCACAATCCTCGACCGTTCGATTCCCAGGCTTCGCGAACTGGATGAGCAGTTCGAAGGGCGAGTACGGACCAGATTCTCGACGATCGAGGCCGTTGAAGAAGAGGTATTTGCGGCACATGTTGTCATTGGCGCCGTTCTCGTTCCTGGCGCGAGCGCGCCGAAACTGGTCAGCCGAGCTATGTTGAGCTCGATGCGCAAAGGCTCCGTGATCGTGGACGTGGCGATCGATCAGGGCGGATGTTTCGAGACATCGCGGGCGACGACACATGCCGATCCAACCTATGAGGTGGATGGCGTGATCCATTATTGCGTTGCAAACATGCCCGGAGCTGTGCCGCTCACCTCAAGCCGGGCACTCAACAACGCTACGCTACCTTTTGGTTTGGCTCTCGCAAGTAAAGGATTTGCAGCTGTGCTCGAAGATCCGCATCTGCGCGCCGGCCTAAATGTCTATCGGGGCCGGCTAACCTATAAGGCTGTCGCCGAGAGTCTTGGGCTTCCCTTCTCGCCGATCGAACAGGCTGCGGCCTGATCCCAGAGGCTCTGCTGCGGACATTCTCTCGCAGACTTGGGCCACATCAGAGTGGCCCCTTTGGTGCCGAGTATCAGCCACAGCTTGGAGTGGAAGTCCTCTAGGCAAGGCGACGGCGAGGGGCTCGCGAAGCGCAAGCGCGTCAACACGCCCGGGGCTTTTTCAATGCGGGGCACGGAAGGGACGACTGCTAGTGCCTTTGCGCACTTCCAACCCGCAGCTAGAGCTCACTCGGGGCGCGGTCGGGCACATCATCCTTCCCGCGTACCGATCCAAACGGGCGCTCCAGCATACGACGGAGACGCACGGGCTCAGGCCCGACATGGAAAGCCGTGGCCTTGCATCTAATGCGCGCTCCGAGCGCGTCCAGCGGTTGCGTTGGCGCAAATAATCGAGCCATGTCGGGCAGTGATAGCGCTCGGTCCACAGCTCGGGTCGTCGATATCACGCCCAATCGACCAGCCATAGGCGCCGTTGCGTTGCCCATAGCGCTGCACATTCTGCATAACGTTGTGGAAGGCTCTCGCATTTTCCGAAGCCACACGATATTCGAGCTCAACCACCAGCGGGCCGCTCCGGTATGTCAGCAGAAGCCGCTCCTTAGGATCGCAAGCATTTCGGCGTCCTCCCCGCGATCGGTGATGGCCGGCATGCGCAGCCAGCGCCCTAGCAGCGGCAAGAGCAGCATCAATCCGGCAGAGGCGAGCAGCGTGATGTCCACACCGACGGCATCGGTGAGGCGACCCCAGCCCTAACTGCCAAGAGCGAGGCCTCCAGAGAACGCAGCCTGCCAAGCTGCAACGGATCGGCCCGCAACCCAGCGCGGGGCCGAAAGCTGCACGTCAATGTTGAACGGCATCACGTCCATACGGCGCCCGCAAAAACAGAGCTGCGGCTGTCAAGGCCGAATTATGACTGAGCACCATCGCCGCGATCGCGCCGCTCATGGACAGTGTGCAGGCACGAACCGCATCTTCGCCGATCTCTATGCCGCGACCTTGGTCGAGAGCTTCTGCACGAATTCCTCATAGATGCTTGCCTGTGCGTAGAGGCGATTGGCGCAGACGCAGGTCTGGTCCATGTTGCGGTATTTGGAGACGATGGCGCCCTCGATGGCGGATATGGGATCGTCGAACTCCACGAAAGGCGCCAGCTCGAGGCCGAGCTTCTTCAGGCCGATGCAGGCCCGACCGTAGAGGATCTTGCCGACCTCCGTCGAGCCGGTGAGGCCGACAAAGCGCACGGCCGCGTGCTCGCACAAAACCTCGCCGATCCTCCCGAATCTCCGGCGATGACGTTGAAGACACTCTTGGGCACGCCTGCCTTCTCAGCGAGGGCTGCGAGCGCAACCGCCGAGAGCGGCGTCTGATTGCCTGGCTTCAGCACCACGGTGCACCTGCGGCGAGCGCCGGCCCGACCTTGCGGGTGATCGTCGAGTTGGGGAAGTTCCACGGCGTGTGGCGCCGCAGACGCCAATCGGTGGCGTGATCGCAAGCAGCCTTGCATCCGGGCGCGGCGAGAGAATCGTTTCGCCATAGACGCGGCGCGCCTCTTCGGCGTACAACTCGACATCGGCGCCCCGATATCGAGTTCGCCTAGCGCCTCAGAGAGCGGTTTGCCCTGCTTGGAGGTCAGGATTAGCGCGAGATTCTCGCGATTTGGGACGATCAATTCGTACCATTTGCGCAGGGTGTTGGAACGTTGCTTGGCTGTGAGTTTAGCCCATGCAGGGAGCGCTCTTTCAGCAGCCTCCACGGCTCGTGCAGCCGTCGGCTGAGAGCTGCGGCAGTTTGGCGAGCCAAATGCTGATCGCCAGATTGTTTTTACCGCAAGGCGATGTGAGCCAACTCAGGCGCCATCAATGTAGCAGGTCTCCCGCCGAAGTGACAGGTCCTTCAGACGCTAGCGAAGGAGGACAAGCCTTGCGTGCATTGTGCGCCGGTGGTCGGGGTCGTCGCCTTGCTCCTGGAGGTCTTCAAATTCGAGCAATCAGGTCTTCGTCGACCGCGAAAAAAGGCCGCGCGAGATACCGCGCGGCCGAGTCAGGGAGGAAACGCCCCGAAGGGCACTGAATAGGAGCTCGGCAAGTAAATGAACTCACCGCGAACTCCAATCTCGCACGAAACGTCGTTAGATCGTGCAAGCGGATATCGGATACTCATTTACCTGAGAGGATTGGAGGCGTTCGTAGCGATATCTTGCAGTTTTTGTGCGCAGATTTCGCCAACTCCGCAGCACTTGCTATCTGCAAGCACTTCTCGCGAGAACATTCGAACTTGCGTACTGTTCATTGAGAGCATCGAACACTCGCTCGTGTACGCGTCCGTTCCTTGATGGTTTCAGGATTTACGGAAATCAATCTAAATTAGTCAGCGCTCGTGACGAACGGCAGAGAAATGTTGAGCGTGGCGATCCAGCAGGATAGCTGCGCGTCGCGAAAGTGCGAACCAGCATCGGCGCCTCCGGACAAGTCATTTGAGGGGCAAAATGCGCAAAGTTGCGATCGGAATTCGTGGAGATCATCACCGCGTCGCGGATTGCGCGTTGGGCTGCGCGAACAGCTGGCCCCGCCGGGGATTTCAAGGCCATTGTCACAGGCGCAATCTGCGCTGTCGCCATGCTCTACGGCAGCGTGGCGCAATGTGAGTCGAACGCCAGCAACGATTTCAAAGACCATGTTATATCGTTGTCACAGACCTTCTTGGAATCTGGGCAAATTGCAACCGTGCCTGCGGTCTGTCATCAATCTCTACGCAGCGGGCTTCCAGAACGTGGTCTCGGCCCAATGAAACCTCGGCTTCAGCGAGAAATGAGGAGTTCAAGGCAAGTTACGAATGGCCGTCCGCGCAGTTGAGCATCGGGTGAGCGAGCTCAATCAGCCTCAGCGCCCGATATTGATGCTGAAGATGCGTTGCCAGGACAATGAATTGATGCGCGGCGAGGACAAAGCCATCGCGATGAAAAT
Source organism: Bradyrhizobium sp. 35 (assembly GCF_023073215.1). NCBI lineage: Bacteria > Pseudomonadati > Pseudomonadota > Alphaproteobacteria > Hyphomicrobiales > Nitrobacteraceae > Bradyrhizobium > Bradyrhizobium sp. 35. The sequence goes on along the minus strand of NZ_JADPJC010000129.1, from coordinate 16,299 downwards.
CGTAAAAAGAGCGCCTCCGGGGCTGGATTCCATCACGGAGGTGGTTCCTCGGCACCAGCGTGGCGGAGCGAGAGCATCAGAACTATCGTTGTGAGGAGGACACGGCCGCGACGTCTCGGGCATCAAAGAACAACGGCAACTGTGGTGAAGTTCATAGTCTTGGAATCAGCTAGTAGTTCATTTTAAAGTGTCAGCGTGCTTCCTCGTGCTACTTCTTTGCTCCTTGCGGAGTCGCCAAGTGTTGGACGCAACGACCACTGCACTTTTGCGTGCTGTTCTTGAGCAGGTTTGCGAGAGTCTGCCTTGCAGCGAAACGGGCACTCGGGCCCATGTCGCTTCCAAGATCTTGGACGCCGCCAAGACAGGTGAGATCACGGCGGACCGCCTTAGGCAGGTCGGCATGGAAGCTCTTCGCTCTGCGCCAACAATGTGGCGGTAGGTGCGGACAATGCTGATAGTGCTCATTTGAATTTCCAGGTCACGGTCTTGAAGACCGTAGTGAGTTACCCGGACGTGTTCGCATCCATGCCGGAGCTCAAGCGAGACATGGCCATTTTGACCACGAGCGGTCCCGATTGGGCGGCGCGCACCAAGAGAATGGGCGCACGCATGCCCTTCCTCGACGTTTTTAGCAATGACTCGTCGCGCGGCGTCAAAGGAGCATTCTTGTGGACGTTCATCTGGTCTTTCCCTGGAACACTGAAGCTTCGCAACCTCAGTTTCCCGGTTCAGACCAGATGGACAACCTCCTGAGAGACCACACCTAGCACGCCCCAAGTCCAGCCAGAGGACACGAGAGCTTGTGAGCTGCCATCGCCAGTGCCGACACGATCCCATTCTATCGAACTACGTCGGCACGAGCCTGAACGACTGGGGCGGCGCCGGTCCTCTAAGAGCCGAACGTGCGCAACGCAGTCTTAGACCGGACTAGGCCATCAACGCAAAGCCCGACAATCGGTTGCCGAAGGAGAATTTTCGATGCCGTTGTGAGCTTCGAACTTTGATTGGAGAGCTGAAACGAGAAGTGCTGATATCTCAGCATATATCGGGGGAAAGGTGCTGTTGCTTTGATCAGGTCCAAGATCCCGCCATGCCCGGTGCGCCATTCATGTATGGACCTCGATTCTGGGCGCCCGAGCCGTTGGCTGGGGCCACGGCGCAGGCGCGGCCAAGTGGGACGGAGTGCCGGGAGTCACGCCGCCTCTTAACGGCAACAGTATCTGAGCGCTGATGCCGCTCGGCATAATGCTATCGATGGCCGATACGCTCGGTTCGCATTGACTCACGTCAATTCGCTCCCGCCTTGTTCTTGAAACATCCGTTTTAGACCGTCGTTCGCGAACAAGGCCTAAGGTGCTGATTAGGAATCGGGTTTTCGGACGTTGGCGCGTTTCGGATTGCAGGCTTTGATAGGTTTGAGCATCGGAAGCCTGCAATTTGGAGTTTGAGTTTCCGTCAAATCCCAAGCCTAGTTCGATGGCCACATCGGATGGCTGAGATCCGAGCGCTCATGTGGAAACTCATGCTGGAAAAATGCCTCGCCGGTGAAGTGCTGAGAATACGCATTTCATCAAGGAAAGGCGGAACGGACGGAGCTTCCTCTTCTTCGGTTGTCTCTTCACTGATCTGCTTTTGCTATTTATGCGCGGCAGATCACCAAACGCTCGTCTGACGTCCATTACGCGCTCGTCGATCCGCAAGCACTCTCACGCAACGAACTCTGCTTTCTTGTCGAGCAACACCTGACACTGGTCGCGACATGGCCCCGCACCCGATTGAGATGTTGAACGCCAAGTAGCGGCGCGAGGTGGTCGTCCCGCCGCTGTCCGCTAGTAGGAAGAGGTCGCATCGAAGCGACCGGTGCGTGTTGGGAGATTTCACGCGAGCTCAATGAGAACCCAACGGCCATCTCCGTCACAATTGCGACGCCTGTCGCATCTGCGACCTGTGAACTGTCGCTGACGCGTGCACAACTGTGCGGATCAAGTCTAGCTAACTCGTTCATACGGCGGGAATGCCATCGCCATCCGAGATGGCACGCGAGTTGCTAACTCTCGTTCTGTGGCCGCTCAGGCTGGTCGCCATGGGCACACTTGGTAGAGAATTGAATATGAACGCTGTTGCCGGACGCGGAAAACATGTCAAAGATGCTGAGGATAGCGGCGGGATCCGCCGATTATAAGGGTTCCCGGAGCTCTTCGAAGAATGGCAAAGGGAGCTATGGGTCACAGGCTGTCCCAGGCGATCTGCCGCACGAAATCTGGGACAAAGTTAGGACTAATCCCTGCTATAGCGAAGAAGCTCATCATCATTACGCTCGCATCCATGTCGCGGTCGCGGCGGCGTGCAATATTCAATGCAACTACTGCAATCGTAAGTACGACTGCGCCAAAGAATCGCGTCCGGGTATTGGTAGTGACAAGCTCACTCCTGAGCAGGCGGCGGGAAAGCTGCTCGCGGTAGCCACCAGAATTCCGCAGCTGACCGTGCTCGGTATCGTCGGCCCCGGCGATGCCTTGGCCAATCCGAAAATGACTTATCATGCCACAGATCTCCGTGCCCGAGTACGGCACAGCATTCGGGCTCAAAGGCCAAGCGCGGCGACGCCGCGATCCCGCAAGAACCGCTGATCTCGGTCACGTAAGGGGTCGTATCTATGCCATTTAAGATCGTCGCCTCGCAATGTACGCGTTCCTCGGCTTGTGAACCCTTATACCCGAATGTTGCAACGTCGGAGAAGGCTGGAAACGTCGTAATTGAATCCCAGAAGTGCACCGAATGGATCGTCTACTCTGACGAGCCGCAGTGTGTCGCTGTCTGTCCAGTTGAAAACACCAACATCATCGATACATCAGTGCCGCGTCTACCACGCGCCTGCCTAAAAGGGGGTGTGCTCGTGAACTTCGTGCCGAGCTCCGTCACTCCAAAGTCGCGCGTATCGCCGTGTGCAGTGAGGGCGCCGCAGGCGTCGACTTGCAATTTCCTGTTATGGCGATGGATTACTCGGGATCGATCGCCAACATCGGTGCGTAGGCGGCGCCACGGGCCCCGTAAGAAAGTAACGGAGCGCAACGGTCCAAAGTTGCGCCTCGATGTCGAGTGCCCACTAAGCAGCGCTGTCATCGATTTGACCCACGCCGCTGTGCAGACGAGCCTGTTCTTCGCCGAGCCAGGTGCATCTCGTCGCACTGTCGAAGGGGCCACCTGTCAGAGGAGCAAAGCTGCCCATGAACCTGGACCCAGTCATTCCACTATCAGGCAGCAAGGGAGCATTGGTCGCACACACGCGGCTCGACGAAGGTCTGCTACCCTAAGCGGAGGATCAGCAACGGCAGGCCGGGCTCTTCTATCATCTGGAGGGAGTGGCCGAAAACATCTGCTCGAAGCAGAGACGTTGGCCTCTGTTCCGATCGAGCTCTACCGCTTACACTTCTACAGACTCGCTGGGCTAAGACGTCGGAGGTGGCAAAGCTCTGCATTTTATCGCGTCTGTTGGGTCGGGACGCAGCGCATCGCGCCGCGCCGGCTTGGTTGGCTGATGAATCATGAGGCTATTGAGTTTCGCCGCATGGTGGCACGACGTATGGGGCCGCTTGCCACGGCGAACGACCCGGATACCTCCGTGCACCTCGAGTACGCGCAGCGACCTTCACCTCATTTGGTAACCGCTCTGAACCGCGAAGCTGAACGGCATGCCCGCTACGAAGTGGCGAGTCGCATCGCGGATGACGAGTCGGCATGTCTCATCGCAGACAACGACAATATGCTGCAGAAGAGCACCTCTGCTCGCGTCTCCGTGCGCCCTGCAGGTTCGCGAGGGGGCGGTGCATGAACATGATCGTTTCCGACAGTGATGTGGTCCAGCTAAGCGGGCGGCCCGCGTTCAGCTTTGGCGAAAAGGTGAGGGCCAGCAGTACCATCCGCAATGACGGCACCCTTTGCGGCAAGGAGATCGGCGACATTCTGGCCAAGAAGGGCGACCTGAGTTACGTCGTTTCCATCGGTGCGTTCCTGCAGAAATTCTATATCTACGGTCTCGAACTTCTTGAAAGCGGCTACCGCGTCGGCGTGAGGCGCAAAGACGTCGGACCGATCGACGAGGGCGTAGATGATCTGCCATTGCCGGAAGTGGCTGTGTCATGACAGAGCCGCGCATTCCAAAATATCGATCGGGCCAGCGCGTGAAAACGGCAGCCAATCTCATCAATGACGAGTCAGTTGCCACCGCGCCGCCTGATGGGATCCTGGTCGGCGCCGGTGCCATCGGCAAGATCGTCCGGGTCGCGATGCATACCGAAGCAAGCGTGCCGATTTATCTTGTAGATTTTGGTGAGCGGCTGGTCGTTGGTTGTCTTGAAGAAGAGATCACAGTCCTTTGAGGGGATGTTCTCGCAATGAGAGTGTCGAGAGAGGTACCGGTGGGGCTAATCCCGCATCCGAACGAGCTAGATCGCAAGCGGATCGAACGTGCTTTGATCTCCCGCAAGCACTCGCCGAGTGTGACGCCGGTAAAGGCTGGCTATCTCATTGAGAGTCCCAGCTGCTCGCGCAATATTGAGAACGATGGCGGCCAGATCGATGTCGCGCTGTTTCATTACGATGCCGTGAGCGGGATCTGGAAACTGTTCTTCAAGAATCATGCGCGAGGAAGCTGGAAATTCTACAGCATTTTCCACCGGCTTGCGTCGGCGATCGACGAATTGAACACGGATCCCGAGCGGCTGTTCTGGCAGTGATGCTCATTGGCAACAATCATAAGGAGTCACAATGGCGCTCGCCCCAGAACAATTGATCGAAATCGAACGCCTGCTTGAGACAGCTAACACAGACTTTAGCGCCGTTGCTGACCTAAGGCGCCGCTTTCCGCAGCTCACCTTGGTTCGATGTGATGCGTCGGATGTGACGCAGCAGCCATTCCGGCGTCTTCCGCAGTTTGACCTGCATCTAGTCGATGGATCTGACCACTGCATGCAGATTACGGCCGACCAGGCGCGAGCGACTGGATTGGTGCTCGCTAGAAGGCATGTTGAGCGGTGATCGGCACTGGACCCGCACAGAATCGCCTCGATGACGCGGAGGCGGTGAATGCAATTCCGCTCTCGCATCCTGATATCATTGCTGCCGACTCTCGGCCGTCGAAGCGCTATTGTGTTCGCAGCGAATTTCCAGTCGGTCGACGACTGAGATGCTCGAACGAGCTTTCGCGATCTATGTTGGCCGCAAGCATAGCGTTGCGGTTCCAAACGCACGATTGGGCTCCTGCCTGGCCTGAAGGCGCTCGGTATCGAGCGGGAGGAAGAGGTAATCGCCTCTCCTATTCGTTTCTCAGACCCTGCATGCCGTCAATCTGGCGGACGCACGGGGGAGTTTGCCGACACCGAATGTTGGCGCCTCAAGACAATGCCCGAAGAACGCATGAGGCCTAACACACGGGCGATTATCGCCGCCAACCCGAACGGGCCCCCGGCACCAATGCAGGTGCGAAGTTTAAGTCGCTGCGCGAGGTCCACCCCAAAGGGGCCGACGAACACGCCACAATCGAGCAGCCCACCGTCTCTAAACCTGGCAAAAAAACGGGAACGATATGAATCCGCAGATCATCATTCACGTCCGCTTCGCCCCGAATGGCAGGGTGATCCAGATCAGCGAGCGCCCGGCGAGGCTCACGCCCGATCAATGGTTTGATGTTCTCAAGACCCGAGCCGGCTCTGCCTATCGCCCACTGTCCCGTGGTCGTGGCGTTTTTCGGGTGACCCGGGCCGCAGTTGATACCTTCAAGCAGAAACTGTGACGCCGGCATGAGCGAAGAGATCATCGATATCGTGGCTAGCCACGATATTGGGGTGTTCGCAGGCTGTCCAGCCGATGCGATCGAGCGGGTGGCGCCAGGGCGTGCAGTCTGTCGCAGATCGAAGACATCGGCGAGGGCCTGCTAGTTACAATTCTTGTGATTCTTTCGGCAATGACTATTTCGATAATGCTAATCGTTGCTGGCACGACGGTGTTCGGCTTAGCATCGGTTACTGCGGGTTGTTCTCCCCGGATCGGTCATGATTCAGATACAACGGAACGGTGCGACCTTGGAGGTCGACAGTGGGTTTTGCATCGGGGTCCCGTAATGGACACTGTAGTCGACAGTTGGGTCCGAATGTCGGGGGGCGAACATTCGCGATGCATCTGCTTTGCGAAACACCCACGTGCTGGATAACCGATCGACAGGCCTCGTCCGATTGAAACCGAGAGGGGCGTTTCGCGCACCGGCTTGTCCAGCCACGCACTGCGATTTTAAGCGTCTTGTCCCTGATGCGCCTGACGAGCCGATGCCTCAGATTCATTCTGAAAGTGTCCAGCCGGAGTCCAGTGGGCAAGGATGTATACGGGACTGACACTGGGGGGCGCCAGCGCAGTCGAATCCTTGAGACGACCGGCAATTTAAAGATCTCTATAACAGGGCGTCGTGTCCTTCTCTCAGTTGCACAAGAAAAAGCTTCACTCACAAGCATGCTTTGGCCGCGGGAGGAGCCTATGGGATTGAGACAAAAGCTCGATAGCGTTTTCCTTCCTGCGGAGCCTTTAGCGCCGTCTGCTTCTCGAAAGCTGTATGAGCGGAAGACACCGCCCAGCATATGTTAGGTGAATGATTCCGTTCACGTCGCGATACGCGAGAAACGACAAGTCTGAGTTGGCAGCTGAATTGGACGCGGGTTGTGTCTTACAGGGATATTTTCCCAAAATTACCCAGATCCTGATTTCGGGGCCAGCGACCAATGCGACCTCATGTGGAATAATCACCATCGGTCAGGGCGGCGCCTCATAAGGTCGAAGCAGGACAGTTCCAGTCATCTCCATGCTGAGCGAAAAACGCCGGGTATCCACGGATGACCGCTAGGATAAAGTTCTATCGCTCCGATCTCATCGGCAAAGGCTGCCGCAGAGCCGGAATGATCTCGTGGGATTGCTCACGCCCTTCATCGGAAGAGAAAAGTGAAGCGGGTTATGGCATGAGCTACACCGACGCAGCCTTTGGTTTTTGGTGGACCCTCTGGAAGGATAACTACGAAGTCTTCGCAGCAGATGACTGGACGTCCGATGATCCCTTCGGCCTTTGGGTTGCAGACGGCGAACACAGGGAGGACCATTCTCGGCTCCTATTGTCAGTTCGAGGCATCCAATGTTCTTGATGACCTGAGCGACCCCAAAAGACATCTGCCCGTCAAGAACATCTGCTTGTTGGAAGTCTGCTCATGCCAAATGCAAGGAAATACGCCTGTAGCCGCCTCTTCCCAGTCGCATCGGCTTTCACGGAAACCGGAGTTCTTGCCATTGAAGGGCGGCGCCGCGATGCATGATCGACGAGCGCGTCGATGGATCTGCATTCTGGCTCATCGTTCCGAGCAGTTCCTGTTAACCGAGCAGGAGTGCGATTGTTGGGTGATTTGTACCTGGCTCATGTGGGTAGTCGCAAGGCGGTCATGATCACATGCAAACATTTCAGGACGCAATTTGCAATCGAGCGCGCCCGCTATGCGGCCGCGCGTGGCGCAAGCCTTCTGATGCTGATGCCGCCCTACCACGGCGTGAGCCTCAACGCGGACGGGCCCTCGATGCTCGATCGTTTCGGCCGTATCGCAGATGCGGCCAATACGATCCTGGTCTTGAATGCGCTGCTCAGTGGCGTGACGTTAACAATGTCGTTTCTGGTGCGCCTTGCCTGGGAGATGCGGCGCTTTAGCTATTTCAATGTCTCGGTGCCGTTTGCCACGGCGAAGCCGCGGACGTTGACTGACGCCGGAGGAGAGGCAATCCTCGGCCCCTTCGACGGAGAGGAAGCCATTACAATGATGCCAGATCTCGATGCTGGTGCGAGCGCGACGATGCCGGGCGCGCTGCTTCCTGATCTATTGCGTCCAGTGATCGGTCATCACACAAGGGGACGAAGGCGGGAAGCCGCCCTGCCTGTCGTTAATTGATTTCGAGAACTGCCAGTGTGGCCTGCGCGCCGCCACGGGCGCGACGTGACATAGCTGAAGGAAATTCACTCGCCACTAGCTCGCCCGCGAGGTCAATCCGATGGCGCTCCATTGGTGACGCTAACCCGCCCACTTGTCCGCTCCCGAAAGAACTAGGTTCAATCAGGTGCCAGGCGTCAAGAGAGGTGCGGTACCGACAAAGTCACCTCCACAAACAGCGCGTGAGGTAAAGAGCTTTAGCGGCTTATTGGAATTAAGGGAGGCGACGCAAGCCGACCGGGCGCGCACAAGACCGGAACCGGTGGTTGGCTGTCCCCAATAAGGTTTGAGCCTTCAACTCGTCAGTGCGCGCATTGTCGTCTGAAGACGTACATTCGTAGAGGTGCTAGGGAGGAGATTTAGAGATGACCGGACGCTCAATGGGACTACTTCGCATGCTTGGAGGAGGCGGTCGCGCTCGAGAGTCCGCAATGCAGCCATGGAAATCGACAAAATCGATGCTCGTATTCTTGATCTCGTTCAACGGAACAATCGCCTAAGCAGTGAAGAACTCGGCGCAAAAGTTGCCCTATCTGCATCTGGAGTTCAGCGCCGACTAAAGCGCCTACGAAAAGAGGGCGTGATAGAATCAGACGTCTCAATCATTTCGCCAAGGGCGATCGGCCGAAAACGTGACTATGCTGGTCCTCATTTTCTTTGAGCGCGATCGCGCCGACATCATTGATCGTTTTAAGAGGGGGATCCGCACTATGACGGAGGTGATGAGCGGATTTTACATCACGGGCCAAGCTGATTTCATCTTATTGGTGACTGCAAATAATATGGAAGAGTACGAGCATTTCACCCGACGCTTGATAAATGAGAATCCAGATATAAAGCGCCTCGAGACTGTAGTTGTTCTGGACCGAGTCAAAGCCGGTTTCATTTTACCAATGGGATCGTTGGCATGCTGGTGACCCTCGCCATGACCCTTAACGCCCTGATCTTGGATGCAGCATAATGGCTTTCCGCGCTGTGAGAGCGGTAACGACCATCTCGCACTCTGGGCCCGCGTCGATGCGGTCCGATTAAGATGAGGCCGCGTTCCCGCAATTCCATCTGGCTCGGCGCATGCTCCTCAACAGCAATGTCCGAGGTTAACACTAGCGGCATGAGAGCACGTAGTGGATTCTGGAATCGTCGACAACCTGCTTTCTTTGCAGCGATGCTTATCGATTGTTGTGTGCAGCGTACCCCGCAGATTTGGAGGATGGAGCTCCCTGTATCGATGACCGCCCGAAATTTCGGAATAATGTGTTCTATCTTTGCCAGAAATGCGAGCGCTTCTACCGTTCGCGGGGACGTCATTGCTTATCCATTGACGTCTTGCGTGCACACAAAATTGAGAACCTAAGCGTCGGCCGCGGCCTTTGCTGATTGTCTCGGCAGGCTGCTTCGCACTGGTCTTGGCGATCTGAGGCCTTTCGCGGATCCCGCTCCGTCGGTTGGAAAAGCAGGGCTGCTGCGTCTGTGGCCCGGCAACCGCGGTAAGCCTCTCGACGTGTGGCAGAGGCACATCGCTGCGCCCGCATCTCGTCGCGCTCGTACGCTTCGATGTTGGTGTTCAAAATGTCCCGCGTCGGCCGTTTCAAGCATTGGAGATCGCGATCAGGTGTTTCAATCGCGCAGCTGCCGCTCCGCTGTTAAGCGATTCTTGCCCAAGGGCGACGCCGTCCCTCAAGCTGGTTGCGTGGCCGGCCACGATCATTGCTGCGGCGGCGTTGAGAAGAGCAACATCGCGGTACGGACTTGGCATGCCGTCGAGCACGCTTTGCAGCGCGATTGCATTGGCATCGGCGTTGCCGCCCCTCAGCGCCTCGTTGTGGCAGCGGGCGAGGCCCGCGTCTTCCGGGGTGACTTCGAAGGTACGGATCGCATCTCTCTCTAGCGCGGCAACAAATGATGGTCCGGTGAGGGTGATCTCATCGAGTCCATCTGAGCCATGCACCACCCACACCGACTCAGCACCAAGGTTCTTTAACACCTGCGCCAAGGGCTGCACCCATCGACGCGAAAACACTCCGACGATCTGCCGCTTGACTCCGGCTGGATTTGCGAGCGGGCCGACTAGATTGAAGATCGTGCGGGTCCCAAGTGCCGCTCGGATCCGGGCAACGTGGTGCATAGCCCGATGACGGATGGGCGCAAGCATGAAGCCGATGCCAGCTTCGTGCACACAACGAGCAACGCTTACAGGCGGGAGGTCGACCTTCACGCCGAGCCGGGCCAAGACGTCAGCAGCGCCCGATAGTGAGGACACGGCGCGGTTGCCATGCTTGGCCACAGGAACGCCGGCGCCGGCGACGATGAATGAGGCGCATGTCGACACGTTGACTGAGCCCAAAGCGTCACCGCCCGTACCAACGATGTCGACAGGATCGGGGGGCGCGCTGACCCGGAGCATTTTGCTCCTCATGGCCGAGGCTGCGCCGGTGACTTCTTCTACGGTTTCGCCACGTACCCGCATGCCCATTAGTAATCCCCCGATCTGGGAGGATGTCGCCTGGCCCGACATCATGATTTCAAAGGCTGCTGCGGTCTCCTCGCGGGTCAGCGTGGCACCTGTAGCAACTTTGCTAATGATCGATTTGAGGGCGTTCATTGCTCTACACGTGTTTAGCGTGCCAACTGGCCAGTCGCGCGTGCGAGCGCGACCTTAATCCGCTAGATGATCCCATCTCCATGTTGTCGCTACCCACGCTGTTCTTTGCAAATATATGATCGGACAAACGTTGCGGTTTTGTGGGATCGAGCCGCACTCGACGGTTGCAGGATGACGTCCATGCCACACACGACTACTCGTCGTTGATGCTCCAGCTGGCGCTGGCGCATAGCTCGAGATACTGACCAAATACACTGCATGTTGCTCTTGATGGCATTATGTCGCGCCGTCTCGATCAAAAATGGTGCTCCTCCTCTTTGAGGTAGCTGACTTTCGAGCGCGTTGCGCAACTTGCGCGTCTCGGCCGGCATCATCGGGGCTCGTTACCGGCAGCGTTTGTGGGCTTGGCGGATGTTTGCACTGATCCTAAGTCACTCGTTATCGATACTTGCGCGCCCCATGACATCATTCTCACCCGTTTTCGTTTTCTGCGTTCAACAGCGAGGCGTCATTTCAAGGGGGCATCCGTGGGGCATGCAGCTCGGCAGCCGGTCCGGCTAGGGCCGCGTATGCGTCGTCGAAGGCATGCGCGGTCACCTTGAACGTCAGTCCGCTCTGCGATCCTACAACCTGACGCTGCGTAAGAATCAAGCTATCCATGGCATTCACCTGCAAAGGAGCAAGCGTTCTTTGCTCGAGATCAGAGCCGGCGATTGGATGGGAGGACGGTGGGTGGTTTCCATAGCCGAGCACGGCGGGACGACTTTTTCTGCAACTAGCCCATCGTGGAAACGTTGACCGCGATCGTATGATGGCTTGCATGCAAAAAAAGGCCCGGCCTCATTTTGGAAGCCGGGCGAAGTCAGTCTGGGAGGAGCGACGCTGCTACACATCGCACCGACCGTCGGCAAGGGAGAGTTGCCGCCGGCTCATTTGCGGCGAGCGTTCGCCGCAAATTCGAAGTAGGATAGGATCGTTATGCCATCACCCCACACGCTAGGAGTAGGTTACATTTGTTTGTTAGAGGTCGCGATTTCATTTCAAGATCGTACAATGTGACGTTACGTGCGATTCAAGTCCTTTCAACGAAATGATCGCAGAAAGATCTCCAAGCTTTTGGCTTGCCGGAAGTAGCCAGGTCCGTGCGTAACGTACTATCCATTCTGTCCCACGGGTGGGGGCTTGCCACGTGAAGGCGCTGCGCCGGCCCGCTGCGTAAGATCCGTCCCTCCGATCACCAGGATCTGGTCGACTCGGCGGCAGAGACAACAACAATCTTTCAACGTTGTCGCTTCAAACGGCACTGCTCAGAATAGGGCCCTGATGACGGTCAGCTCACCAATTCGACTCGGCCGGTGTCGAGCCGATAAAGACCCCCGACGACTTTCAGCCTATTCTGCTCAATTGCTATATTTAGAATCGGAGCTGCCGATTTGAGCTTATTGACGTTGTCGACTACATTTTGCCGGATCGCATTTGCGAGTGCATCCCCGCTTTCGTGGGAAGACGCTTTTACCGCGGGCGCAAGTGCGGCGGCGAGAGATGGAATGTGCCCAGGCAAAGACTTGCCCTCTCTTAAAGACTCGATCGTAGCACCGACGGCGCCGCAGCGATCGTGGCCAAGTACCATGACCACCGGGGTTTTTAGCACGGCCACCGCATATTCAATGCTGGCTAGCATTTCATCGTTGGCGAAATTACCAGCGACACGGCAGACGAACAGATCGCCAAGTCCGCTATTGAAAACATGTTCGGGTGCAATACGTGAATCGGCGCAGGTTAGGACCGCTGCATATGGGTTTTGCCCGCTGATTAAAGCTTCGCGCTCCTGCCTGAAATCGTCGAGTCGTGATAGGCCATGCACGTAGCGCGCATTGCTTTCCATTAGTCGCTTCAGTGAAGCGTCCGGCGTGAGAAGGTTGTCCGGTTTTGGCGGCGCTGTTGCCTCCATGGCGCCGGCAATCCTACCGCCCAGCAGGATGCCCGCCACCGAAGCCGTGAACAGCATTAGCGAACGGCGAGACGGCGTCATCGGATAAGGCAGGATCGATAGGCAGTCTTCACACATGTTCCCCTCTTCGAGTGCTGCTCTACGCCGTCCCGTGGCTTCGGGCGTGGCCTCGCTGCGGAATCAGCGCTAACCCAGCGCCTTGCCTATGGAGGTGCACCATCTCAGTTGCACAGATGTGTTCGCCCTAGCGCCTCTCGCTTCGCTTGACGACAGCGCGATGGGCGTTATCCAAAATGGCTCCGAGAAGGAGTTCTAAAGTGTCATTACGGCAGCCTGATCAGGATTTCGAGACAACGTCACGGCCTCCCAAACAGCCGTTCTTCAGGCGGCATGCGCTTCACTAGGAGGAGTGGAGTGAACGCGGAGCCGCGCGAACGGCCTTAGCGCCGGAATCCCCGTGTGCGCACGCACGGTGAGCACGAACGAACTGGGCATCCTGGTCGCTAGTGCTCCTCAGGTAATGTAGCCCGACCGAAGTTGTCATCGGCGCGTGCCCAATGGGATGCCTATCACATTGCGGCGCAGCTAAGAACGGCTCAAGCCTCATTCCAATTTCTAGACGAACTGCGCGCCGTCCCGCGGTGCGCGTGGTGCAGCGATTTAGGTCCAGTATGACCTTCGGAGTATTGCCGGTCTGCAAGGCACTGAGCACCTCAGCGTACTTCGGTGAGGGCTCTTCGGCCTTGACCATCGTGCTGACGGCAACGGCCAACAGTAAGGACACTAGGAGTGGCGGGCGTCTGCCATTGCACAGCATATTCTCGTCTTCCTCCACGGAGCAGGCGCGAAGAAGTCAAGTTGCTCGATGGCATGCAAGCATGTGCCCTAACCGTTCTCAAGTGCTTCGAAGGGAATCTAAGGTCACAAACTCGTATGTAAGACTGTGCACGGTTGGCGGTCCGCCGGATCAATTCAGGTGCCGAACACCTGCCTTCGGCGGTAGCCGGCGCAAACGAAGTCGTTTTGTGCGCCAACGCAGCGGTGCCAAGATCAAGCGCGTGTCGAAAGGCGAATCGCGCCATGCTCGAGACCTTTGATTATGCACGCTTGTTGACCTTGGCATCCTGTCAGCGTCGGACCACCCGAGACTCGGGAAATCACGGCCGTCGTTGCCAGCCGGTAAGACCAACCTCTCCCTGGGTCGCCGCCTCGATTTCGCAGGTCGGTGAGTAGCGAACTACCATTGGTGGCGGCTCTTAATGAACAATCAAGAGACGTTGCCCTGACGGTTTTGACGAAAGCCGAGGGCCTGTGCTTGATTCCGTGAAGCCAGTTCTTGTTCTCACCCGAGGAACCTGCGCAGGTGATTGGGTATGTGCGCCTAAGGGTGCGTTGCGCTTGCAAATAATTATGGTCGATCCCGCGGAGTGCGAGTCACTTCGTGCAATGCCTGCGAATTGCGAGAACGACCTGCCGTTTCGGCGGGCTCGTCACTGACCCCCCGCACGATGACGCGCCGTGCTGACATGTGCTCGCGCTCGCTGCACCAAGCCGCGGCAAATGCTCCGCGCGAGAGCCTTCCTTGAGCACGTGCCGTTGCAAGCCAGGCGCGCCATAAATGCTTCTAGCGCGATTACGGACCGATCTGTGAAACGCCAGCGCAGGGCACCTCTGCCATCGGTGAGAAGCGTAAAGCGCATCACAATACTTGAAGCTAACACCACATTGTCAGGTTTGAGCCAGCGGGCGCGACCGGGCGACTGGAGGAGCTCCAATTTTCAGGCGGCACCCTGCTTGCTTCGTTTGGACAGGTGGGCACGGTCCCACGCATGTCCGCTGTCGAGACCGAATGTACCTCTTCTGTCTGCTTCCGGCCCAGCTCGCTCGCGCGAGCCGGGCGGCCCACCCAGTCCAGGATCACTCCCATGAAACACTCGCTCCTTGCCGCCGTGTTGCTCTAGCTGACGTGTCTGTCCTCCACGGCGGTTCTCCAGAAGTCGGCCCCTGCGGCTCTTCCTTTGGCTCCAGGAAATCGAAGAGCCGCGCGCACTGGCTTGGGCCCGCGCCGAGAATGACAAGACGCTCGGCGTGCTCCAATCAGATCCCTGCAACGCCGCTTCTTTGAGGAGGCGCTCAGCATGCTTCAGGCCAAAGACCGGATTTCGTATGTTTCGTTGGAACGGGGGGATCGCAGCAATATCAGGACAAGAATCACATGCGCGGCATCTGGGCGCGTACCAGGCTTGACAGCTAGCGCGGCCAGGACCCGCACCTACGTTCTGGTACGTCCGAAGAACGCGAGGTTCGGAGCGGAGATCCGAACTCTTCTCAATAGTTATGGCGGAGTCCTCGCCTCCCTCCTGCCATCCTTTGCCGGAGCGACGGGCCGGCTCTGGCCCGAGCAGGGCAGTGCATATGTCGTCGCGAACCTGCGGGGCGGCGGCCAGTTTGGGCCGCGCTGGCACGAGCGGCCCAAGCGGCAACGAAGCAGCGGACATGGGATGATTTCATCGCCTTTGCGGAGGACCTAATCCGCCGGAAGTCACCTCTCGCGCCGATGGGCGTGGTCGACGGCAGCGAGGGAGGTCTGCTGGTGGGCACCGCGATTACTCAGCGCCGGGACCGCTTCAACGCAGCGATCGTGCAGGTGGCGCTGTTCGAAGTGTTTCGGTTCACCAAGTTGGCGCAGGCTCCTCCTACATCGGCGAATACGGCGATCCCGCCATCCCGAGCAGCGCGGCTTGATCGAGACCTACTCACCCTGTCAGAAGCTTGTCCTGGCCAAGACCTACCCGGTCCCGTTCATTTCTCACTTCCAACAAGGACCACCGCGTGCATCCGGCCCACGGCCGCAAGGCTGCGCCAGGCTTGCTGCGCTCGGCCAGCCCCACTACTGCTATGAAAATATTGACGGCGGGCATAGCGCGGCCGCCAATCTCACGGGATACGCGCGCCGGCTGGCACTCGAATACACCTATGCATCCAGGCGGCTTGTGGATTGAGTGCGGTTGACGAGTGAGTTCGTTAAGGTCGCCAGTGCAAATAGCGGGAGCGCATAGCGCGAGATCAGAACAACGAACTGAAAAAGCCACGAGCAAAAAATGACCCCCGGCATTTTTCTGCCGGGGATCGCATTTTTGAGAGAGTTGGATCAGAAGTCCATGCCGCCCATGCCGCCGCCCGGAGGCATCGCGGGCGCGCCGGTGTTCTTCTTCGGCAGCTCGGCGACCATGGCCTCGGTAGTGATCAGCAGGGCCGCCACGGATGCAGCGTTCTGAATCGCGGTGCGGACCACCTTGGTCGGGTCGATGATGCCCTTGCTGACTAGGTTGCCATACTCGCCCGTCTGCGAGTCGAAGCCGTAGGCGTATTGCTCCTTCTCCAGGACCTTGCCGACGATCACCGAGCCGTCTTCACCGGCGTTGATCGCGATCTGGCGGGCGGGCGCGGAGAGCGCCTTGCGCACGATCTCGACGCCGGTCTTCTGGTCGTCGTTCTTGGTGCGCAGGCCCTTAAGCTGCTCGGAGGCACGGAGCAGGGCGACGCCGCCGCCCGGGACGATGCCTTCCTCGACCGCCGCGCGGGTCGCATGCATCGCGTCATCAACGCGATCCTTGCGCTCCTTCACCTCGACCTCCGTCGCGCCGCCGACGCGGATCACCGCGACGCCGCCTGCGAGCTTGGCAAGACGCTCCTGGAGCTTCTCACGGTCGTAGTCCGAGGTGGTTTCCTCGATC
>NZ_JADPJC010000082.1:0-22062 GCF_023073215.1 Bradyrhizobium sp. 35 | reverse complement strand
GCCGCATCAAGAAGCCGGATATACGTCAGCAGTTGTGGCCGTCGATCCTGATCAAGCCAGTCGTTGCAATCGGGCGGGGTCCATATACGTCCACACATGCGCCGATGTCTCGGGGCCGTTGAGGTGGAAGCGGGCGAAAACCATCGAGGCTCGCGGCGGAGACGTTGTCCAGCCGCATCAAGAAGCCGGATATACGTCAGCAGTTGTGGCCGTCGATCCTGATCAAGCCAGTCGTTGCAATCGGGCGGGGTCCATATACGTCCACACATGGCCCATCGGCGAAGTGGCGGCACCCCTCCACGAGGTCCGCTCACCGACGCATGACGGACCAGATTTGCTCTCCTTGAGTTCTTCGCATTCTGACCCTGACCGGACATGCAACCTCGCGGCGGGTGCTGGAATAAGTCGGCGCGCGTGGTAGACTTTCGGTCCTATCGGTCCAGAGTGGGTTGCACAAAATCCGGAGGGGCCGCGATGCAGCAAATTGCCGACTGGCTCCAAAAGCTCGGAATGTCCGAGTACGCGCAGCCTTTTGCTGAAAACGGGATTGGTTTCGCAGCACTTCGCCATCTGACTGATCAGGACCTTAAGGACATCGGCGTGCTGCTCGGGCATCGGCGCATAATGCTTGCGGCTATCCAGGAGCTTGGGAGCCCTGACGTAGCTCAACGCGTTATGGCCGAGTTGACGCCCCACGATGCCGCCGAACGTCGCCAAGTCACTGTGATGTTCTCGGACCTTGTGGGTTCAACAGCACTTTCAGCACGCATGGACCCTGAAGACCTACGCGAGATCATTTCCGCGTATCAGAAGTGCGTCACCGACATCGTGCGGCGGTTCGGCGGCTTTGTTGCAAAGTATATGGGCGATGGCGTGCTGGTGTATTTCGGGTATCCGCAGGCGCACGAAGACGATGCGGAACGGGCCGTCCGGGCGGGGCTGGAGTTGGTGGCTGGCGTAGGTGCTCTGAATATCCGTGCGCCCCTGCAGACGCGTATCGGCATCGCAACGGGACTGGTGGTTGTCGGCGACCTCATCGGGTCCGGCGCTTCTCAGGAGCACGCCATAATCGGTGAAACGCCAAACCTTGCGGCACGTTTGCAAGGCGTTGCTGAGCCGAACAGCGTCGTCATTGCGGAGAGTACTCGGAAGCTCTTGGGCAATCTGTTCGAGCTTGAAGAATTTGGGCCGAAAGAACTCAAAGGTATTTCAGGCGCCGTAGGGGCATGGGCTGCGTTGCGGCCGGCTTCAGTCGAAAGCCGCTTCGAGGCCGCGCACGCGAACGGATTGACCCAGCTTGTTGGGCGCGACGAAGAACTCGAACTCCTGTTGCGACGCTGGTCCAAGGCAAAGAGTGGTGAAGGCCAAGTAGTGCTGCTCTCCGGCGAGGCTGGTATTGGCAAATCGCGGCTTACGGCGGCGCTGCTGGAAAGCATCGCTAACGAGCCGCATACCCGATTGCGCTATTTCTGCTCGCCGCAGCATACCGACAGCGCTTTTTATCCGATCATCGGCCAGATGGAACGGGCCGCACGATTTGCGCATGACGACGCGCTGGAAACGAAGCTGGACAAGCTCGATACAGTATTCGCGCAGACTTCAACCTCTTTGGAGGATATTGCGCTATTCGCCGACATGCTGTCGCTGCCAAAAGACGGACGCTACGCGGCGCTCGACATACCCTTAGAACAGCACCGCCAGCGGACATTTGAAGCGCTCGGGTCACAGGTGGAGGCATTGTCGCGCTCCACACCCGTGCTAATGATCGTCGAGGACGCACATTGGACCGATCCCACGAGTCAGGAAGCTTTCAGCGGGGTCGTTGACCGGCTTCGGACCTACCGTGTGCTGTTGATTGTGACGTTTCGTCCAGAGTTCGAACCGCACTGGATCGGGCGGGCCTACGTCACTGCTCTCACCCTCAATCGGCTGGCGCAGCGCCAAATCGAGACGGTGATTGATCACATCGTGGGCAACCAGCTTATTTCGGCGAGCGTGCGGCAGGACATCATTGAGCGCTCGGACGGGATTCCCCTTTTTGTGGAGGAGATAACGAAGGCGGTGCTGGAGACCAAGAGCGAGGGCGAAGCGCGGCGACCTAGAGGCAATATTCCGTCACCTGCGGCGGCGGTGCCCGCAAGCCTGCACGCCTCGCTTATGGCGAGGCTCGACCAGCTCGGGCCCGCCAAGGAGGTGGCCCAGATCGGTTCCGCGATCGGGCGAGAGTTCTCTCACACCCTGCTTTTTTCCGTTGCGAGCAAGCCGGAGCCAGAGTTGGCATCCGCCATAGACCGTCTGATCTCCGCTGGCTTGTTGTTCCGACAAGGTGTGCCTCCGTATTCCAGCTATCTATTCAAGCACGCGCTGGTGCAGGACGCTGCCTATGGCACGCTGCTGCGCCCAAGACGGCAAGAGCTGCATGCACGAGTTGCCACCACCTTGGAGCAGCATTTCGCAGATCTGGTCGATCGGCAGCCAGAGATACTGGCCCATCATTTGTCGGGTGCCGGACAGGCGGAACGAGCCTCCTATCAATGGCTAAAAGCAGGCCAGTTTGCTGCTTCCCGCTCCGCGTATGCCGAGGCGGTCAGACATTTCGATCGTGGTCTGTCCCTGCTACCATCTCTCTTGGATGCGCAGCGCGATCAGCAAGAGATTAAGCTGCAACTCGCTAAAGGCGTGTCTCTTAGTAACGCCAACGGCTTCTCCTCAGCCGAAGCAGCAAAAGCGCACGCTCGTGCGCTCGAGCTTTCCGATAAGATAGGGGACATCGATTCTCAGTTCACCGCGATATGGGGGTTGTGGACTTTCCGACGTACGTCGGATTGGAATGCGGCGCGCCAGCTTTCAGATAGGCTCCTGAGCCTGGTCGAAAAGAGTAATAATGTCGGTCTTCGGCTCGAAGCTCATCATACGAGTTGGACAACACATT
Source organism: Bradyrhizobium sp. 35 (assembly GCF_023073215.1). NCBI lineage: Bacteria > Pseudomonadati > Pseudomonadota > Alphaproteobacteria > Hyphomicrobiales > Nitrobacteraceae > Bradyrhizobium > Bradyrhizobium sp. 35. The sequence goes on along the minus strand of NZ_JADPJC010000082.1, from coordinate 19,130 downwards.
TCTTCTGCGGCGAGCTCGCTCCGGCGCAGGAGCATTGCGAGAAGGGCCGAACCCTTTATGAGTTCGAGCAGCACCGGACGCACGCACACATTTACGGCCATGACCCTGGAGTCTGTGCAGGAACGCTAGGTGCCTGGAGCGCCTGGCTGCTCGGCTACCCTGACACGGCGCTCGCTCGCGTGAATGACGCGTTGGCGCTTGCGGAACGGGTGAACCATCCCTTCAGCCTTGCTATGGCGCGTCTGCATGCGTCGATATTGCACCAGTTCCGACGTGACTCAGCTTCGGTGCTGCAGTGCATTGAGAGCGCAGAGACCCTAGCGGCTGAGAAGCGCATTGCCTTGCCGCTCGATCCACGAGTTCTCCGCGGCTGGGCGTTGTTGGCACCGGATAGGATTGAGCCGGCGATTGCCTCCTACCGCGCCGCGCTTGCTGATCCGGCGAAGCGAGGCACGATCCAGTACGCTCCCTATAGCTTTGCGCTCTTTTGCGAAGTGCTTTGTCGCACAGGAAACCACCCCGGCGGAGCCGAAGCCCTGACGGGTGCTGCTGCCATTGCGGAACAAAGCGGCGAGCACTGGTGGGATGCGGAAATCTCTCGGCTGCGAGGGTTGGTGGGATTATCTCACGGCCAGCTCGGAGGGAGCAAATGGCTGCTGAAGTCCCTACAGACCGCTCGGCAACAACGGGCGAAATCACTTGAGCTCCGGGCAGCGACGAGCCTTGCCCGCTTATGGCGCGATGAGGGCAAACGCACCGCGGCACGTGATCTGCTGGCTCCGGTTTACGGCTGGTTCACTGAAGGGTTCGACACGCTCGATTTGAAAGAAGCCGAGGCGTTGCTCGACGACTTGGCCTCGTGAGCCAGTCGAATGGTCTAGCGACTTCTGAGCTTGGCCCTCTTGAAAGTCCGACAACATCCGCTTTCGCGCCGCTATTGGGGACAAGCGGGCATTGATTCGCGCGGTTAATCCATGAGTACGCGCCCTTCTGTAATGGGCCCATTACGGCATCTAGAAGCCAGCGTATAATGAATAAGAGAGTCAGCCAAATCGCTTTGACGAGAGGCATAACCAATCCTGGAAGGTAAATCTTTCTGACGTATGCTGCCGATCCGTTCAATCTTCCTAAACAATCGCCTATTGGCCCAGCGCTGAAGTAGCGTCGCACCTCGTTGAGGTCCGCTTATTGGGGCATGGCCGACAAGATTTGCCCAGGTTGAGTTCTTCGAACTTTAACCCCGAGCGGACGTCGTTGCCTCGCGAGACCTGCACCGCGTCGGGACAGGTCTGTCACCAATAGTGGAGCAATCAAGAGCCAAGTTTCAAGCCGTACCATCCGCGGCTGGGGACTGTCGCGCCGCATTCTCTTGCGCAAGACTTGCTTCCAGCCGCGAGATGTTTTCCTGGAGGCGCTGGTTGTTTTGCAGCAGACGCTGACTGGTGAGGAGGAGGATGTAGTAGCCGAATTGCTGATTACTTTGAAAGTAGATTTCAAGCAACCTTTCATAAGTTATAGTCAGGACTTGTCCGTCTTCTATGCACTCGCGTTCGCGGCAGGCTTACGAATGCCGGCAGCTGCGATCGATTGACACGAAGCGTCCTTATTTCTTTTTCTTCGTGCTGATACGAATTTCGAAACTACCGTGCCGGCTTCGTCGGTGACTTCCAAACCCCATTCCTGGCTGGGACGGAGTTTCCCATCGATGTCCCTAAACAGGTCGGCTGCGAAACGTGTCGCTTTCAGGAGACCGTCCAGAACCTGAACCCGCTCCGAGAGCGCGTCGGCGGTCTCGCCCTGCACCGCCGCGCGATACTCGCCCATCAGCCCTTCGATCCGCTCCATCAGGGTGCGGTCGCTCGCGGTCAGCGCCGGTTCGATCGGCTCGAAGCCCTCCAAATAGGCGGACAGCGCCAGTTCGCCGGCGCGTTTGCGGTCGCCTGCTCGCACGGCGTCAATGCTCTCGGTCAAGCGTGCGCGGACCAGCGCAGCGACCCATCCTGCTGCGCGACGGCCTCCGGATGGCGGCGCAGGTACGGCATGAGGGCATCAGCCTTGCCCTGCCCGATCTTGGCGGCGAGCGCTGCGGGCGTCGTGCCGATCAACGCCTTCAGATCGGGAAGAACACGGTGGAGCGAGGTGTCCTGCTTCCAACGGCGTTCGCCTTCCGCCTTCCGCTGCGTCGGCATCCGGAAAGGCAACCTGTCCGACGTAAAAGGCCAGCGCCCAGCGCTCATCGGCCGGCAGCGTCTCGAAACTTGCCTGTGAATAAGCACCGAAGTGGGACCCCCACTGAGACGACCGCAATGCTTTGATGTAGCACAAGGAAATTCGCTCGGTATGGGGTCCGGATCGGTGCCGATCGGGACCCCGGTTGCCTGTCAGTTCACGAACTAGATCAACAGGTTGGCTTTCACGTAGCCGGGTCCCACTTCGGTGCTTTTTCACACTCGATCACGGCGATCAGCGTGCCGTCTTGGCCTGATCTGTTTCGAGCTGCCTGCAAGTTGGGGCTTGAAGGACTGGTGTCGAAGCGGCGGGACGGGCCGTTAGGCTGGCCGGAGCAAGCACTGGCTCAAAGTGAAGAACCGCACTCACCCAGCGATGGAGCGCGACCTGTGAGCAGAGCGGCAGGTCCGATCTGCAACTAACAGCTGACCTCAACGGTCGATGAGACCACTTCGCCTTGGGGCCACAACCGGACCTATATTAAGCATCGCGTGAAGGGGCCGCCAACTAAGCGGCCTCCTTTTACTAGCTTACTAAACCGGGGTTGCGAGCGGTTTACCTTTCTCAACAATGTAATTGATCAGTAGCCTCGTCTTGGCCGTCGTCGGCTTGCCGCCAGCATGCGGGGTTTCCGGCGGAACTTGGAACGCTTCACCGGCTTTCAGCATCTGCGTCGGTCGACCTTGAATGGGAAGCTCGATTTCACCTTCCATGATGTACGTCGACTCGATACCGGGATGAGTATGACGGCCGACGGTCGCTCCGGGGTCGAGTGTCACATCCATGATGATTGTTTCATAGCCGGAGGCCGGTCCATCCGTCCGGCTCAAGACCTTCCTCGTGACGCCATTAGCCGTCGTTGCAGCTGAACCTTGAGCGAATGCCTCACTTGCAGCAAACCCCACAACGCCGCAGATCGCACAGCCCGCGACCCACGTAAATCCTCTCCGTGTTAGCATAACGATCCTCCCATTGAAGTCCGGCTAGGCGTACAGGTGAGAAGTCTGGCAGAAGGACACCTCATTGTCGACGACGAAGGGATCAATGTCGCTTGGGGTAGTGCGGCAGTGCTCCTGCCACGCTGCTTCAAAGCGCGCTAACGGCCCAGACTCGGACATTACCCCTTCCGCATTGATGCGGCGGGTGCGGTAGCATCGCAAATTCCTGCATCTGGCCGAATGCAGTTGAGCTGTGGTTGAGCTGTATCCGCAAGACATCCCCCTTGCTAAGCGGATCTCCGACGCGTTCGCGGCTTCCCAGCGCAAGTCGGCTGACCTTTGAACCTGTCCTGATCGCCCTTCCGATCTCGGCGACACCGTCGAAATCCGGATTGCGACAACGGTACCGGCCTCCCGCCCGGGGTAACAAAAAAAACAACACAGCCCTCCAGCGGAGGTACTTGCCTGTCTATGAGACGCGACATCATTGTGAACAGCGCGGCGGCAGCATCGATGTCGAGACAGAACCCAGGTTTTCACTGAGTTCAAGGTCGTGCTGCCGCGCTGCAGCGTTTTCTCTTCATGACCCTTAGGGCTTCTACTGGCATGCAGCGGCATGTTCGGTATTGATAGAATATCGGAAGTGGCCGGGACCGGCTCAAGATGACGCGATTGCCCATCTGCGACATGCGCGTCTTGTTCGCGGAGTGGTCCTTCGCGGTTGACCTTACTTCAACAAGTGTTCTCGAAGGAACGCAATGCCGCGCTGCCTAGCCTCGGCTCGCGATTCTCGTCTCAGAGTGACCATGTGCTCTACGCCCTCAAAATACACGGCGACGACTGATTTGCCGAGGGCCAAGGCGGCTCGCTCATACTCGCGCGATTGCTCGACCGGGATGTCTTTGTCTGCGGTTCCGTGCATTATCAAAAGCGGTGCCGCCAACCCGCTCAACGCGTCAAGCGTGCTCGCCGGGTGGGGATTGAGGGCTGGCGTATGCGCGGGAGCATCCGCGACCACCGCCTGCACGCCAGCGCCGGTGGACGCCGCCCACAAGGCCGCATGACCGCCGCGAGATATGCCGAAAAGCCCAATATGGTCAGGCTGCGCGTCCGGCAAGGTCCTGGCCAGCGCGATCAGTTCCTTCCCGGAGTTGGCAGCTGGGTCGGCGACCCACTCAGTCTGCGGCGTAGCTTCGGAGCACAGACGGTTGCCCTCGGTTTGCCGTTGGCCTGCCTGCCAGCAACCGTATACGACTAAGAAGCCCGCATGCGCCAAGTCCTCCGCCACCGACATATTGTCCCGGGTTAAGCCACCTGCGCTATGCAGCACGACCACGACAGGGAACGGCCCGGTCCCCTCTGGGCGAAAGATGGCCGTGAGGAACTTTCGGCCGCTTGCTCCCTCGATCTTAGTCCATTGCGCGCCGGCAACGTCGGGATAGGGCGAGTCGGCTGGGGGCATGCCTACGGGCGCTGCTTGGGCATGGCCAGAACTGACGAATAAGGTAGCGAGCATGAGAAGCCCTATGCGATAGGTGTAATCGTGCGATAAATTGCGCTGATTCATACTGTCTCCGCATAAGTGTTGTATCGCGACATAGCCAACAGTTAAACGATCCGACGTAGCCTACCTGCTTTGTTGCCTTGCGATCCGCTGTCCACCAATCTGCAACGGCGTGCCCGCATCCGGGTCGAAGTCGTGCTTCAATGATATTGAAGCTAGGCGAGAGGCTCTGTGGAGTAGTCGCTAACGCGGCCAGTTCGGTTGCTAAGCACACGCTTTAATCGAATCCCTTTTCTTTTAGAACAGCTTGCGCCGTCGGCGAGCAGAGGAAAGTGATAAACTCTCTTGCGGCTCCAGCTTGACTGCTGCTGGTAACGATGCCCGAAGCAAACTGAGTGTAATTCTGAATGGTTGTTGGCAGCGGGTCAGCGAGGTCGATGGTTGGCTGAGCCAAAATTTCGCTGACTTGATTGAAGCCGATCTCAACTTCGCCGTTCGCAACACTTCTATAAAGTGTCTCTAACGTTGATAGCTTGGTCTTGGGTTTCATCTCGGCCGCGATGCCCAATCGTTCCAGCAAGCTGGCCACGTAGATGCCACTGGCACCACCACCCGCCGGATCAGGATAAGTAATCGAGTTTGCAGCCAACATCGAGCGTTTGAAAGCTTCGACCGAACTGACGTCGGGCTTCGCTGCACCCTTCCGCACAAAGGCACCCACGCCGACCTTCGCGATGACGACGCGATCTCCAGCCACGACTATGCCCTGCGCCTGAAGTCGGTCGATCATAGGTACTGAGGTTGTGACGATATCGGCAGCCTCACCCTTCTGAACAAGGTCCGCAACAGCGCCCGCGGTTCCGTATGCGACGGTAACCTTGTGTCCCGCAGATTTTTCAAAAGCAGGAACCAATGCATCAATTGCTGGATGCAAGGCCGAAGCTGATAGAAGCTTGATTTCAGCGGCCCTTGCTGTGCTCCCGGTACCGATATCGAACAAGACAAGCGCCACCGCGACTGTCGCAGACACGCTCAGAATGCTGCATCGATTCATTCCATCTCTCCGTACGTTTGGAGCCGGAGTCAGCAGGGTAGCCACGCATCAAACGATCCGGACGCATGCCTGCGTCGTCTTCTCCAGTGCACAATCGGCCGGGCGTCGTCTTTGGCGCAACGGAAAAGTGGCGATTGTTTCCACATTGTGGACATTGCTGGGCAGAGATGTCATTGTTATAATATCTCGCCGGCGGACTTGCTGCTGTTCGAAGTAGTCTCATGGCTAATCTAGGCTCTCGCGGTACCACAAGGGTCGATACTGCGCCCGCTGATCTGCCTAGCGGGACGCAGTGCATTCAGAGAGCGGTGGCGGTGCTGCGCATTCTGGCGACGGCCCGCGAGACCGGCTTGGGACTCACCGCGATTTCGAAGCACTCGGAGCTCACCCGCCCGACCACACATCGCATCCTGAGTATCTTGATTGCGGAAGGCCTCGTTGAGCAGCGACCTGGCACGCGACGGTATGTCGTTGGCAAACAGATAGCGTTTTTAGCAATGTCGCGTCGGACACGCGATCCATTGCTCGACATTGTCAATCCTCATCTGAGGGCTGCCGTTGGTGAAATTGGCGATGCTGGCTTTCTTACACTTCGTGTGGGACTTGATACGGTCTGCGTGGCACGACAACTCGGGACTTTTCCTATCCAGGTGCTCGCTTGGGATGTGGGAGATCGTCGACCCCTTGGTGTCAGTATTGCCGGAATCGCGATCTTATCAGGCATGCAGGCCGACACGGTGAGCGGCGTACTCGCTAAGAACCGATCGCGCTTTTCACACTATGGCGTATCAGTGGAAGCAATCTCGCAGGAGATAGCGATCGCCCGAGCAAAGGGATTTGCCGCGCGCGCATCATCACTCACGCCGGGAGCAGGCGCCGTATCGGTGTTGATCCGATCTCCCGGTGGCGCGGCTCACGCCGCCTTGACCATAACGCCCATATCGCGCCGGCTCTCACCCAAGCGCACCGAGGAGATTGTAACCCGGCTTCGCATGAGCGCGGAGGCCATTGAACTAGAACTCCGCAAAGCGACGGCCTCCCGGACAACGCGCCCATAGCTTTGAAAATAAGGCGAAACAGCTGTTTCGTCAGCGATACGCTATGAACGCGCCGAGCCCAATGACTTGATTGTAAGTCTCCGCGAAACGCCAACCAAGAACAAGGCTGGCAACGGCCATAAATCCCGCGATGCATTCCGCCGCTTCACTACCAAGCCGGTCCCAATGCGCTCGATCCTAGCGTAGCCAATTTTCAACGCATGTCAGCCAGTTGAATGTCCGAGTTGGGTCAGACTCAGACATGGTAAGTGTCAGGGAATTTGCGTAATCTGACTGAGGGTTCAGTGGCTGCTGGGAAGCCCCCAAAACTAGTTAAGCTCTCCTCACTCAGATTGGCTGGAGTCAGTGACGAGACACCCACAGGGTTACTTCAGGCCCTGGGAGACGTATATGGCCTCTGCATGTTGGCTCGCTATTTGGATCGTGTGCTTTGGCCTCGGAGTGGTCGTGGTGGATTGGACATGGCTCCATATCGAACGCTATTCTCAAGGCTTCGGCCTCGCCTATGTCGTACTAGCTGGCCCTTCAGTTCCGATCGTAGCCTGGTTGGCCGCCGATCAGCTCGTCGTTATGGAGCAAGCCGGTTGCGAGGAGTTAAATCCGGCGGTAGAGCGATTGAGCGGCATGTCGCCGTTCGAATTTCGCGTGCGCTGTTTCGCAACGCAAGACAATTCATACTGGCTTGCGCGCAAAAATTGAAACAAACACTATCGCCTGCGCTCTTGAGCAGGAGGCCGTGAGTCGCGTTAAGGTCAAAAACGTCGGTCCCAGCGTTCCACTGCAAACTTCCGGTCTACCCCTCTGAAAAGACATGTCGCGGCACCGCGTCAACGGTAGCGAAGGGCCAAGACCCGACGAATGCACCGCAGCAAACAGCCACCTCAATCAGCCACTCGTCAAGACCATTCTGAAGTCACTTGGCGGGTTTGAAGATGTCGACGGTTATCAAATTGACGGGCTCCTTACCGTCGTTATGATGCCAATGAGTAGTGTCTTTTGTAGCAGAAGACGTATCCCCCGGACCAAAGGTCCTCGACGTGCCGTCCGCAAGGGTGACCGTATCGTGCCCCTCGAGGAAATAAACTACAGCGGGCCTGTCCTTGTGACTGTGCAATCCGATATGACCTCCCGGTTCAATAGTGAGCAATCGTAGTCGTAGTTGTCGCCCCGTCATTCCCTCAATTTCAGGACCCAGGTCGACAACGGTTGTCTTGCTCGCCGTAAATCCCTTGTTGTCCTTAGGAGCATCTTCGGAAGAGGCAACAATTGGGCATCCAAGGACAATTGCAAATGATAGCGAAGCAAAAACTATGTTGCCTGATTTCATAACGTCCTCCCTGCGAACAAAGAAGCCCGCCCGCACGGATTATTGCAAAACGGCAATTCGCGAAATACTTGCACAATAGTCTAACAGTTAGAGGTTGGCTGGCAGGGCGATTGTCGATTGTGGGTCACGAGCGGCGGTCGAGGCAAGCGCGGGTCCCCGTCCGGTTTCCCGCCGACAGACTTGGGGCCATCAACGGGCATTGGCGCGCGTCCACGGCTAGTAAAAATGTCATGCGTGCCTCGCTTCGTTGATTGCGAGAGCGAGGAACCTAGCCAGAATTTGCCCAAGGCTCTATCATCAAAAGGCTGCCGCCGGAGATATAACTGGCGGGCGAACGGGAGGAGTTAATCATGCCAATGACGTTACGGCGTTCTTTGCAATTCGCTCTTGCACTCGTCGTCTCGAGTTTCGCGGTGAGCCAGGCCCTGCCGCAGGATAAAGCCCAGGAAGCCGGCTGGATCACGCTCTTCGACGGCAAAGACCTCGATCAATGGGATCAGGTCGAGACATCGAATTGGCATCTGGCGGACGGCACGGCAATTGCCGACAAGATGGACGGCAAAGAGGCCGGTTATCTCGTCAGCAAAAAGCCGTACAAGGACTTCGTCCTGCGCGTCGAATTCTGGCCGAGCAACGATGCAAATAGTGGCATTTATTTCCGCTGCCTCGATCCCAAGAAGATCACCGACCGTACTTGCTACGAAGCAAATATCTTTGACCAGCGCCCCGATCCGAGCTACGGCACTGGCGCGATCACACGCTATATCGAGATCAATCCGATGCCGAAAGCCGGCGGCAATTGGAATATCTTCGAGATCACGGCGAAGGGGCGCGACATCGCGGTCGTGCTCAACGGAAAGAAGACGGCCGAACTACGGAACGGAATGTTCGATGAAGGCTGGATCGCCCTGCAACACGGCGCGGGAACGATCAAATTCCGTAAGGTGCAAATCAAGCCCCTATAAGGCGGCAGGAGTGGCTAACCTTTGACCCGTCGCCACTGATCTCGACAAGCTGATCAGTTCCGATTTGGCGAGAAGGTTAGTCGCACATCGCCTGTAAGCAACACGCGCCGACTTCCGGAACGGGTCAAAACGCGAAGAACTCAGCCTGAGCAAATCTTGTCCGTCCTGCCTCCATAAGCCGACCTTACGGAGCGATGCCCCCGCTTCGCCGAAGGGCCAATAACAGACTCATGTACGGCAGCAACTCGTAGCGATCACCTCGTCGGGTTATAACGAATCCGCCAGATTTGGGCTGGGCGCCGACAGCTATTTCTTGCGCGGATCGTCAGCCGGGTTGACGTAGTCAATACCTCCCGGGCCGGTGAACTGAACTTGGAGAACCGACTCTTCGTTGCCGGTCCATGCGTAATGCGCGTGTTTCGCCGGATACACCCACAATGCGCCCGGCTTCAACAGTTCACCGTTTTTCTCGAACTTTTCACCTTGGCTCGTTCCGATAGCACCACTGATTATCGTTACGACCTCGGAATAAGGGTGAGTGTGCGGGGGCATTTGGAAGTTGGCGGGAAACTTGATGCGTAAGACGACGGTGTCTCCGGCCTTTGTCTGGTCGCCTACCAGAGTGGCGAGTTGGACGCCCTTCGGAAATGCCGGGTTATCCTTCCAGATTACCGCGTCAGGTGTAAGCTGGATGTGCTTGTCTTGCGCTATGCCAGAGCTTGCAAATGCGATCAAAGCAGCGGCAATAAAGAGCTGCTTTTTCATGATGCTTACTCCCTGCAAATGGAATGGGAATGACAGCATATCAGATCAGGCCACTCTACAGGAACAGATTTTCTGACCTGTTGTTGCGGACCGGCCCGCTATCATCGGATGTCGCACATGGGTCACAAGCGGTCTTGCACCGGCTGCTCGCGGCAGGGCAGCTAAGGGCCAATGGACTAAACCGCTCGCGCGGTAGGACGCTGCGGCTGGCAGCGCAGCCGAGACGATAGCGTAACGGGGCGTCCTGTTTTGAGATGAGAGGTTCGCAACCTTCACTCAAAACAGGAGCATCCCCATGACCGACGAGGCAGTGAGCCCGCTGCGCCGGCGCATGATCGAAGACATGACGATCCGCAAGTTCGCGCCGAAGACCCAACATGACTATGTGCAAAGAATCAAGAACTTCGCGGTGTTCCTGGGGCGATCGCCGGATACGGCGAGCTTCGAGGATGTACGGCGCTACCAAGTCCATTTGGCATCGAGCGGTGTCGGCGTGCCGACCATCAACCAGACCGTCTCGACGTTGCGGTTCTTCTTCCGGGTCACGCTCAAGCGCCACGAGATCATCGAGCACACCCATGTCGTTCACGAGCCGCGCAAGCTGCCGGTGGTACTGAGCCCCGAGGAAGTGGCGCGGCTGCTCGATGCCGCGCCCGGGCTCAAATACAAGGCGGCGCTCAGCGTGGCCTATGGCGCCGGCCTGCGTGCCGCCGAAGTAGTCTCGCTCAAGATCTCCGACATCGACAGCAAGCGGATGATCATCCGCGTGGAGCAAGGCAAGGGTGGCAAGGATCGTAACGTCATGCTCTCGCCGCACCTGCTAAACCTGCTGCGCGCCTGGTGGAAGGCGGCACGCCCGCAGGGCTGGCTATTCCCGGGCCGCGATCCGGCCCAGCCCATGACGACGCGCCAGCTCAATCGCGCCTGTCATGCCGCCGCCCAGATGGCGGAGATCAGCAAGCGCGTCTCGCTGCACACCCTGAGACACAGCTTCGCCACCCATCTGCTTGAGCAGAACATCGACGTCCGCGTGATCCAGGTGCTGCTCGGTCACGCCAAGCTCGACACCACGGCGCTCTATACTCGTGTCGCCACCAAGACGATCAGCGAGGTGATGAGCCCGCTGGAGCACATTGCGCTCAAGTTGAAGGAGGCCGGGCCGCCCGGCTGACGCGGGGCCGGTGTCTCGTCCGGCTCTGGAGGTTGCGGATATTTTCCGCGACCGTGGTCCGGCATGGCGGCAGGCCCATGCCGGCCATGTCAGCCTCGACCAGTTGAAGGTAATGTCGGCGATCGAGAACTGCCGCACGGCAGCCCTCGGCGGCCATGTCGCGCGCTGCGAGGACTGCGCCTACACGTCCATCGCCTACAATTCCTGCCGCAACCGGCACTGCCCGAAGTGCCAAGGCGCCGCGGCCAAGCAGTGGCTCGCCGATCGCGAAGCCGAGCTGTTGCCGGTGCCGTATTATCACGTCGTGTTCACGCTGCCGGCTCGGATCGCCGGCATCGCCTACCAGAACAAGGCCGTCCTCTACGACCTGCTGTTCAAGGTCTCGGCAGAGACGATGCTGACGATCGCCGCAGACCCGAAGCACCTCGGCGCCAGGATCGGCATCACCTCCGTGCTGCATACCTGGGGCTCGGCCATGACCCATCACCCGCATGTCCACATGATCGTGCCCGGCGGCGGCATCTCGCCCGATGGCCAGAGTTGGGTGTCCTGCCGCCCGGGGTTCTTCCTGCCGGTACGCGTGCTCTCACGCCTGTTCCGGCGCTTGTTCCTGGGTCGCCTTGCCGCGCTCCACCAGGCCGGCCGCCTGAGCTTCTTCGGTAACGACGCTCAGCTCGCCGGAGCACAATCATTCGCCGCATTGCTTGCAGCGTCGCGCAAGACGGAATGGGTCGTCTATGCCAAGCGGCCGTTCGGCGGTCCACAGGCCGTGCTGGCCTATCTCTCGCATTACACCCACCGCGTCGCCATCGCCAACAGCCGCCTGATCGCCCTCGACCAGCACGGCGTCACTTTCAGGTGGAAGGATTACCGCCTCGAGGGCCGCGACCGTCAAAAGCCAATGACGCTCGCCACAGACGAGTTCATCCGCCGCTTCCTCATCCATGTGCTGCCAAAGGGTCTCCACCGCATCCGCCACTACGGCCTGCTCGCACGAGGGACCTGCGCCGACAACGTCGCACGCGCGCGCGAGCTGCTCGCCGTCAAGAATCGTGAGAATGCGCCCACCGAGACCGTCGGCGACACCGACAAACCACCATGTCCATGCTGCGGCGGCCGCATGATCGTCATCGAGGTCTTTGAGCGAGGCGCAACGCCGCGCCACCGACCGACCGCGCTAACCAGCATCATCAGGATCGACACCTCATGACGCCACATCTGCCATTCTGCAAAGCTGCTCGTCATGCCCGCCGCTCATCGACCGGCCACGGCCGTACGCACCCAAACGCTCATCGGTCGTCGCCCATCCGTCGATCATTGATCGCGTTCGACGCCGCCCACCGCTCATTCAATGATAGCGCCAGCGTCGTGCCGCTCGCTGCACCGGTTCGAACTCCATCAACCATCTCGCCTGCGGCGCTCAAATCCCCATAGAGCCTGCCGCACCATCCCCGCCCACCATGCGCGGTTTCCTTGTATGGGGCTTTTTTTGTCAAGGAGGCGTTTCAAGAGGCGACAGGTCGCGCATCTTTTCCTTCGTCAGTTTCTTTGTTCGATCTGAAAGCCGTTTCTTCGTCCCGACCCGCACTTCGCCTGCGCTGGCGTGCGCAGAAGCTGTCAAGGTTGGCCGTCGCACGAATCATACCACAGGCTCCGCCGTTGCCAGGCCACACCTTGACAGCTTCGAGCACGACGGCACGGTTGGTGCGATCGGGATAACGATCGGAGGGGAGCTCGCTTGCGGGCGCGATCAATCGCGCCACAACCTTGTATCCGGTGGGTCCAAGGACCCGAACCATGATGCAGTCATACGCATCGGCAGCGAAGCTCCGAAGCGGCGGACCCATTCTCCCTTTCGGCATTGAAGCCAAGGAAACGCGTCGGGACCCCGCCACCTCGAACCGTCATCGGCGACACCGTCACAAGCGGACAGACAGGGCCGAAACTGTTGGGTCTTCTTCAGTGACCTCCGTGTTTATGATGCCGGCCGCAGAACGACGCCGTCCGGCACTACTCCCTCCCGCACGAGACGCCACAGGGCGATCAGGAGCTTGCGCGCCAAGGCCACGATCATGGTCTTGCGCGTCCCGCGGGCATTCTCGGTGCGGGCTCGAAACCACTGCGCCAAGGTGCTGTCCTTCTGGAACATGAGAAATCGCCACGCCAATTGGATCATGCCTCGTCGAACCCGAGCGTTGCCGGAACGGGTCAGCCCTTTCTCCCGGCGTTTTCTGCCGCTCTCGTCGGGCGAGCCCGTGAGGCCGGCATAACGCGCTACGGCCCGTCGGTCGCGCATGCTTCGCGACAGTACCTCCTGCACCAGCATGTCGGCCGTCTCAACACCAACCCCGATCACGCGCGCCAGCAGGTGCACCATTGCATGTGGTCCATCATTGGGCGCTTGCTTGAGACGCTCCAGGCGAGCGTCCTCGATCTGCCGTATCTGATCGCTGACGAGCCGCCGGCGCGCCATGTCGCGACGCAGCTCAGCCAGGGTGTTGGGCGGGATCGGCTCGCCCTCGGGGGAGCGCAAGCCGTCAAGGCGTTCGGCAGCTTTCTTCAGCTTGGGATTGAAGCCGCGGATGCCGAGCCGGATCAACGCTGCTTTCATTCGGTTGACGATCCGACTTTGTTCTCCGACGAGGCTCTCGTGTTCGCGGTTGGGCCGCTTGGCATCTTCGTCCTGGATTGTCGGGATCGCCACCATCTTGCAGTGATCACGCTCGCCCGCAGCCAGCCGAGAAAAGAGCGTTTGAGCAGCTCGGTGTCGAGCCGATCGGTCTTGGCGCGCCGGTGCTCGCGCGACACCGCCACACTCGATGCGTGAATGACGTGAGCCTCAATGTCGCGTGCCCTGAGCCAGCGCGCCAGCCAGAAGCCGTCACGGCCGGCCTCGAAAACGACGGCGATGCGTTTGATCCGATGCCCGGCCTTCGTTGCTTCCTCTCGCCATCGATGCAGCAACTTCAGCAATGCGCTCTCGTCGACCGCGAGCTTCTTCAATGGCTGGCGCTCGACGCCAGGCACGATGCCGGCGACGAGCCAGCTCAACAGGCTCAGTTCGATAACTGCGATCAGCGTGCCATTCGGGTCGAGGGGGCTCGAGGATCGGCTCAGATCGTTCAACTTCTGCATGGGGCGCTCCATCGGTTCATCAGCAACAATGGATGCAATATCCTCGTCGCCGCCCCATAGCATCTCCCTTGGAGGCTTTCGGACGCCGGCCCCCGGTGCGCGCCGCCCCACCGTCATGGGGCCGGCATCCGAAACCCTTCACATGAACGGACTCTTGCATCGCAACGAGATAGCTCTATTCAATCACCTCGTCAGCGCGAACGAGTAGTGAGGTCGGCACTGTTAAGCCGAGCGCCTTGGCCGTCTTCATGTTGATTACAAATTCGAATTTGGTCGGCTGCTCGACCGGCAACTCGGGAGGCTTGATGCCTTTGAGGATCTTATCGACGTAGGTGCCAGCACGACGCAACAGATCGAATACATCGGGGCCGTAGACGACCAAGCCGCCATCCGCGAATTGTCGGAAGAAATGCATTGCGGGCAGATGATGTTTCGCAGCGAGCGCGATAACTCGTGGGGCTTGGCGAATGATCAGAACATCGCCCAAGACAATCATTGCATCGGCGTGCTGGGCGGCGGCCGAGGCAAAGGCGATATCAAGTTCCTCGTCCGTGGTCGCCTCAACTATCGGAAGAGCCACGCCCAGCTTCCGCGCTGCGCTTGGTGCCTCCTCGGCTACCATTAGCCTGTGCATGGGGTTGCCCGGATTGACCAAGAGCGCAATTTTCGACGCGCGAGGAACCAGTTCCTGGAGGATTTGTATTTGTTTGGCGGTCCAATCTCCCGGCACCCAGCTCGCAAGGCCGGTGATATTACCGCCTGGACGCGCGAGGCTTTGGATGAGACCGAGCCCCACGGGATCGGCGACAACCACGAATACAATCGGAACGGTGGCAGTTGCCGATTTAAGGGCAAGGGCTGGTGACGGCCCTAGGGCAATTACCAGATCGGGAGTGAGCGCCACCAACTCCGCAGCTAGGTTTGCCATGCGATCCGGGGTTTCGGCAAATCGATATTCAACGAGCAGGTTCTTGCCTTCGATCCAGCCCTTCTCGCGCAAACCACTGCGCCACGCGTTGCGACCCTGAGAATCTAGGAATCCGCCCAAGAAGCCGATCCGCCGAGGCGTGCCCTTGGCCCGCAAAGGCGTTGGCGAAACCAGCAGCACCGCAGTGCCGGCTATGAACTCCCGCCGCTTCATTCGTACCTCATCGGAGCCTGAGGACGATGGGAGGCAGGGTATCACGTCTCGTTAGTTGGTGCACCCACAGCGGCCAGATGCGGGTATAGGCCGCAGGAGCAACTTCGGGTCACGTGCCGACATCGCTAGAGGCGAGCGCCAGGTTCCATGTAGTGGCACTATTGGAGGGGGTTGGAAATCATGACTTATCGTGTTCGTACTTCTCCAGGAGCAGCCGATTGTATTCCTCTCTCACGGCCTTCCGCGAAATATGCCCTCTTCGGTTTTTGGCAATCTGCAGAAGATCAGGATCGGTCGGTGCCCGTGATTTCCGCCTAAATCTCACAAAGAGTCTCGCAGCAGGCGAAGACGTCCTTCCAAACAGTCGGTCAAACCATCCCATGATGTCCTCCCCGACGGGCCGCAATTTCCGACATTATCACCATGAATCTGAGGGTCAAAAGGACAGCGCGACTGCATCTTTCAAGAAACTCGCAACCACGTAATCCGCAACGGGTACAAGCGGGCCCTAAGCGACGCAGTTCGAATGTCCGTCATGCTCACGCGGCTCCGCAACCGCGTCGTCGCGCTCGCGGCGAAGGCCAAGAAGCGGGAGGACGCGCGCGATGCAGCTTGAGGTGCACCAGCCCGATCTCTTCTCGTGGCGCCCGGTCGCCCCGCCGGCGGGCAGCAACACGCAGACGCCATGGACACCGCGTGACAAGGAACGGCTGGCCGCCCTGTATCTGGAAGGAAACATGCCGACGTAGCCGCAATCGCAGCGGCGCTCGGACGCAGCTAAGAGAGTGATCGGTCGTCGCCGCTCGAGGTCGCAGATGATAGTTCCATACCGCTGATTGCGCCGCCAAGCCCAATCGTCGATGCCGATAACGCTCGGCGCAGCAACAGGTTGGAGAGGCTTGATCTGCTTGCGGATCCGAGGCGGAGTCCGGCCCGGATCGCGCCGCAAGCCGCCCGGGAATATCGAGAGCAGCTTAAGTGCGCGGACCGGCGCCATACCGAGGCTCTCCGAGAGCCAGCCACCGGCGTCTGGCGCGACCAACTACCGATCAGGAACAAGTCCAACTCGGTCGGAATTGCCCTCTGAGCGATCGCCATCCCCTGCCGCCACTGAAAGCCGCGTGGCGTCGACGCTGCTGCGGCGCCTTCATCTTCAAGGAGATCAGCATTGAGCGACCGGACGGGCAATGAACCTGCACCCTTGGTGCTTTTCGGCGTGGCAATCATCCCGATTATCGCGGTATTGGCCTGGTTTGCTTTTTAGGCTTTGGACCACGTCATACACTCGAAGCTTCCCTAGGCTCCCCCCAGAGAAAGCCCCGCTTGCCCCAGACGGGGATTTTCACTTAGCGCTGCCTCAACGGACCGGTTTTTTCAAGCGCCCTTTGGCTTGACCACTTTTTCCCGATACAGCAGCCTAGATATGGACAGGGTTTTGAGGAGGCACAATTGCCGAAAACCCTTTTAGAATTCAGAGCGAAGAACCTTCGTTTACTTGAGCAGCTTTGTCCGGACGACCCGCGCTACGTCCAATCCTGGATACGGAAGTTCGACGAGCAGAATGGTATCGAGCCTGAAGCTCGTCCAAAGTCCCGCGTGAAGCCAAATGCTGCTTCACACAGCCAGGCTAGAGCAATCCGACTGTCGCTTCTATAGTTGAGCCGTCGACGCCGGGCGACCGGCGCCACCGGCAGCCCTGCAATGAGACTCGACTCATCGTTCGCGGTATGTCTCCTCGTGGTATGACCGACCGCCCCGCCTCCTGGCGCATGCCGACCCGTTAGCAAATGGGACGGATGGCTCTGGCGTCGGCAGGAAGGCTCCTGCGGCGGTCGGACTGGCTCCGGGCGATGACCTGCCTCCGGAATACTGGCAGGGGCTGCTGGAGGACGCCCGCGCCGACGGCGGCTGCCCGGCTTTGGTCCGTCAGGACGCCTGATTCGGCTGAGCCAGATTTCAGAACACCTGCTGTGGGTCGCCTGCCGGCGCTGCGACCGGACGTCGAGATCCAGAAGGCCGACGCGGTCCGGCTGTGACGGTCAGGACGCGGTCTGGCGGGAGGTCGGCCAGCGCATGCTGGACGCCACGTGGCCCAGCGGACCGGGCGACATGAGGAAGACGGCTGCTGGCCGCGATTCGAGTAGGCGCCGGGCGTTGGCCCCGAAGCGCCACCCGAGGGCCCTTTCCGGAGGCGACCGCAAGGCGCTGCAGAGGAGTTCGGGCCGGCCCGCGCCATGACCAGCATCTCAGAAACTGCACTGTGGCTTTTTCGGCGACTGCCAGTCGCACTGCCGATCCGCCGTCCCTTGTTCCATCCTTGGCCAGTCTGGAGAGGGCCACCCCGTGATCCCGAACAGCGAGGAGCAAGCAGGGTCACTTCCAAGGGACCCTTGCTGGCCAACATACGGGCCATCGAAGGCACATGTCTGCGTGCTTGCGATACTGAATTTCGCTACCGAATGCTGTTTATTTACTTCAGGCTAGGTGCTGGCCGTCGGAAGCCTAAAGGAGAACACAGCGCCCTTAGTGCGGTTCTCGGCCCACAGTGCGCCCCCGTAGCTTTCGAGTATTGTTCGTGCGATCGGGAGTCCTAATCCCGTTCCATGCGCTTTGGTCGTAACAAACGCATCGAAGATGCTAACCAGCTTCGCATTGGGAATGCCGGGGCCGGTGTCGGATATCCGGACCTCGACCCGGTCGGCGTCAGCCAAGCCTGTCCGGATCGTGATATGGTGCGGGTTCGGCACCTCTTCCATCGCGTCCACGCCATTCATCACAAGGTTGATAACGACTTGCTGCAGATGAATCGGATCGCACCGGACCCGTAGTGGCTCGGGCGCAAGGATGGTACGTAGAATCACTCCCCGCCTCGTCACTTCAGGAGATACGATTTTGACGACGTCGCGCACAGTGTCGTTCAAATCGATCATCCGCAGATCGGCTTCTGTTCTATTGTTGAGCAAGTTTCGAAGGCCGCTAATGATTTCGCTGGCGCGTTGCTCATCCCTGACGATGTCGGAAAGGATTTCGCCGAGCTGGGCCATATCCAGTGGATGAGCCTTGAGCAACATCTGGGCGGCCTCTGTGTTGCTCAAGATAGCTCCGAGCGGCTGATACAGCTCATGTGCGATCGAGGACGATAGAACGCTTGCGGTCGTGACCCGATTCAGACGAACGACTTCCTGGCGGCGACTTGTCGCCTCGGCCTGAGCAACAAGACGTCTCCGTCGCTCGACGAGCAGCAAGGCAATGATACCGCCCTGCAGCAGGATGGCGGCCATAGCAGCGGTGAGTTGCGGGCGATACTGCTCCCAGAGGCTGGGCACCCGAAAAACAACTTCACTGCCTGGCGGCAATTGGCTTTCGCTGATGTTCCAGCGCTTCAGCTCCCTCCAATCATATCTGGGCCGTGCAGCTGAAACCGGAGGCGTCTTGATGCTGCCCGGCGACTCTCCGGCCAGAATGCGGACGGCAACAGCAGCGGTCTTTTGGCTAACTTCGGATATGTTTGTCATCCGACCGCCCACGATTCCGCGGCCAAAGAATGCGTCCTGTTCGGAAAAAATCGGCGCATTTGCAACTGCGTGGATCCGGTCGATGGCTTGCTTGCCTTCGTGCACCACGCCGGCCGCGTCCACCAGCATCTGGCCGTAGACGATGAAGCTCCGCGGTGGCAGGGTAGCCACCTGTTCAAGGATCTGCTCCAGCGACAGTTCATTGGAATAAGTGATCTCCAGCCCTGTTGTCAGCGGCTGGAAAAGTCTGCGCATCTCCTCTAGCCACAGCTTCTCGATCGGGGAGACTCCCATAACGATGAAGACCTTCGTGGTCTCCGGAGCCAGA
>NZ_JADPJC010000030.1:0-22326 GCF_023073215.1 Bradyrhizobium sp. 35 | reverse complement strand
GCTCCTTCGATGCCGCCTCGTAGCGCCGGCGACCGTTCCGACCAACAAGCCTGACCCGCAGTTTCTGATCATCGTCTGCCATCACAAGGTGTCCACCTAATTTGGTGGACACCTCATGCATCAGAGCACTCAAAAGCAAAAGGTGCCGGGAAATTCGCGCTTACCGAGCAGCTCACAAGCAGATCGAACAACACCTCGGGAGATCGACTCTGTTTTGCGCATTCGATGAAGCAAAATAGGTCCATTTGGTGCCTCCCGCCACCGACTTAGGCAATCCGGTGCTGCGTCTTTTGAGTGGATCGATTTGGGCAGGGCCCTGCGCCACTTCGGCCTCATCTTGCTTCGAAGT
Organism: Bradyrhizobium sp. 35; assembly: GCF_023073215.1. Lineage (NCBI taxonomy): Bacteria > Pseudomonadati > Pseudomonadota > Alphaproteobacteria > Hyphomicrobiales > Nitrobacteraceae > Bradyrhizobium > Bradyrhizobium sp. 35. The sequence continues at coordinate 21,977 of NZ_JADPJC010000030.1, read as the reverse complement.
GCTCGACCGAACGCGACAGTCATACTTCTCGTCACGAGCTGCAATCGAGTTGGCTGAGATCGGGTAGCTGCTCGATAGAGAACATTGTGCATGCGCCTCTTCCGGAGGAGGCGGACCTGAAGCGTCCAGCAAATGTCGTCCCAGCTGAGGCGGCAGGAGCACTGCCGCAAGCAGGAGTGTTGGAGAACTGGGCGCCACGTTCACTGCTACAATTCGGACATTCGTCGCAAGAGAGACAACCTTGTTGGTGCTAGCTGAAGAATGTATGTCGCATCGGCAAGTACGCGAAGGATCGTTTACGCCTTGGGTCAGCCTCCGCGCCTCTGCTCCGGGGGCCAGCCGAGCTAGTAGACCCGGCGCCCGCGTCATAGGGCACAGAGGCAATTAGTCGCAGAAATGGCATGCATCCGCTGCGATATACCCGTTTGCGGTCGCGCCGTAACCGAACGGAAAGCCGGAGATTCCCGGTTGCGCGGTCGCCTATTGCCAAGCGCTCGTGTTGAAAAGCACCCGGACATGTTTGGGCAAGCGAATCATCCGAATACGGCAATGGCCTGCGGCTTAAATGAGATCCAACCGACCGCACACATGGGCGTTGTGCTCACGCACATTGACAGACAGAAGCCGTACGCATGGTTGCGATAGCGCCCCCAAGCGTCGCTCTTATCGGCCTCCTCGCACCATCAATACTGCCCTTGAAATCACCCGTCTCTGCTCTCATCCTGGTAAGCAGCGTCGCTCACGGAGTGTTCGCAGGCGGCTTGCAGCGCCTGATGCATGTCCGCAATGAGATCACTCGGCCTCTCGATGCCGGCGTGAATACGAATCAACGGTCCATCAAATGAAACCTTAGCTTCCGTTCGTGGAGGATCATCGACAGGCAGCGCAAGGCTTTCGTACCCACCCCACGACAATCCGATTCCAAAAAGGCGCAGTTTCTGGAAGAAAACCGAAAGCTGGGCCTTAGGCATAGCCTTCAGAACGACGCCGAACAGGCCACTTGCACCCAAGAAATCCCGCTTCCAAATATTGTGGCCGGGATCGTTTGGGAGCGCAGGGTGTAGAACCCGGCCCACTGCCGGGTGGTCTTCCAGGCTTTGAGCCAGCTTGATGCCATTTTCGCAATGCTGCCTCATGCGAACGGCTAGTGTCCGCAGTCCACGAAGAGCTAAATAGATGTCATCTGGCCCAGCGATCTCCCCGAAATGATGAGCGCTTGGCTGCAGGAGCGGCCACGCTTCCTTGTTAGCAGTAGCAATGCCCAGAAGGGCGTCGGAATGACCAACGATATACTTGGTCGCGGCATGGATCGAAATGTCGACGCCATGGAGAAAGGGTTTGAAATAGAGCGGCGTCGCCCAAGTGTTGTCCATGAGCACGAGCGCACCCGAATGATGCGCGATCGCGCACAGCGCGGGAAGATCCTGTACCTCAAACGTCAGTGACCCCGGGGACTCCAGGTACACAGCTCGCGTTTTTGCTCCAATCTTCGCGAGTAGATCCGAAGGTTGTGTGGGATGGAAGTACTCCACTTTGACCTTAAATCTAGTTAGAACCTCGTTCGCGAATATCCTGACCGGTTCATAGACGTTATCGCAGATCAAAACATGATCCCCGGCCTTCAGGATCCCGAGAAGCGCGTGGGAGCACGCAGAGAGCCCCGAAGGGAACAAGATCGAACGATACCCGCCTTCCAGTTCACAAATGGCAGCCTCGAGAGCGCGAGACAGCGGTGAGCCGAATCGTCCGTAGTTCGTCACTGGATTCTGCTTGCGCCTATCCCACTCTTCGAGGCTTTCCGAAACGATCGTGGAACCTCGATAGACAGGCACATTGACCATCCCGGCGTGTTCAGCCGGCGCGCGACCGAGATGAGACAATTTCGTGTTGGGCTCTGGCAAGCCTTTACCCGAAGGGATCCGATCCATACTTCTCCTATCTGGGATCGCGCCGCTTAATGCGCAGCGAATGCCCACAACGTGCAACTCGTCTCCGGCGCGACCACTCGAGAACTCTGCATCGACGCCCTCTTCGTCATCATATCCCAATTTTAGAGCAGCTCTCCTCCCGCACCGAAAGCGCGGTCAACCGCACAGCGAGACCGTGCCGGACCGCGCTCCTGAAAGTCGGTGGTCAGCTTCATGCAGATCTACAGTGGGTCCATCACTACAGCAAAGGTTGGGCCAGACGCGCGGGGTGCGGGCTGCAGGCGGATTAACCAGGACTGATCGAATGACTCGGCACCAGGCGACTTTCTTGTCGGACAAAAGACGCTGCATGTGGGCTCCTCGCCAAATCGGTTAAATCGGGACGATCTTGATGTGGGTTGACAATTGCACTTGTTATGAACTCGCGCGTTGGCGTTGTTTTTTCAGCCGCTTGGCTGGATCGCGCCGCTTGGCCGCATCGGCGTGGTAGGTCGAGGGGGCGCATCGGCAGGACCTTGCAGATCGGCTCACCCCCATGCGCCCACGATGGATCATCAAGAGGCGATCATGGCTTGGACCCGCGGTCGAGCTCCGCCATCGCAAAATAGGCGCTTGCGTTCCGTAGGATTTCGTTAGCCTGCCGGAGCTCGCGGTTCTCCCGTCGGGGCCTTCAGCTTCTCGGCCATCTCAGTCGGAACGCCGGTCCGCTGCCCGCTGTCGATCTCGCCTTCTTGACCTAGTCACGAAGCGTTTGCGGTGCGCCGCCGATCTTTGCCGCAAGCGATCTCACCGCCGCCCGGCGCGAAGGATGCTCGCCGGAGAGATCCAGAACCATCCGAACCGCTCGGGTTCGGACCTCGGGTGACAATTTGTCCGTCGTCTTGCTCGTCATGGCTCCATCCTCTCAGGAGTTGGAGCGTCCGACAAACCCGGGCGGTTCAAACCGATACCTGACTGAATCGAGAGCTGGACCTTAACACCACTTGAATCGTACCTAGCGTCAAGTTGTACTAACTACCGGTTCGATTCTCCGAACCCGAGACACATTCCGGCCTCAAGGTGCAGGCGCGGGACATTGAGGATCTGCGAGGCGTGCTTGAGATGATGGTGGCAGCTCTTATTGTCCTTTCGATTGTCGCCGCCGGTGGGGCTGGCTACGGCGTCCGTACTCGGCGCTTTCGCATCCGACGAGAGCGCGCGCGGCTGCATATGGCTATGGCCCACTCCGCAGAGAGTTGCAGCAGTCATCCGCCGTCGCGCAACTCGCTCGAGCAACCCGCGTGCTGGCAACCAGAAGCAGATCTTGCGGACCAGAAGCGCTCGACAATAGCCCGCGAGGGCTAAACAAATTCACACGGGCTCACCTCTCACCTGCAGAATTCGCTGCCGGCACCCTCGGCAAGGTGCAGCTGATGCGCGAGTTCTTACGTTGTGCTGCGGCGTGTCGCGGCTCCAGAACTACGACAGATGCTTTGTCTGGCGGGGACGTCCGAACGGAGCGGCGTGCCGCAGGCAGCACGCGTTTCGACGCGCTAAGTTCAAAACAATTTGAAACGCAAGTGAGTCAGATGATACCGCGAAGAAGAACCCCAATCCCAGATCGTATGATGGCTGGAGCCACGCGTGGCTCGTCGATTATGCGCGGTGCAAGGCTTGTTCCCCGATCCTTGCGCTGTACGATCATCGATCCGCTTTCGGAAGCCTTAACATTGGGGCTCATCAGCCTCATAGTGTTAATGATCGTGGCAAACCCCGTTTTTCAGAAAACAGGCGATCAGGATTGGAGCCAGGGCGACGATCCCACACTCTGTCTGCCGGAATGTCGCACGGGTCTGACCAGCGCTTGCGCGACCTACAGCTCGATTTCAGTGAAGGAGCTTCCGGACGTCCTAGTCAAGGCGACATTGGCAACCGGGGATCGCCGCTTCTATAGCCATTTCGGCTTTGACCTTACCGCGATCGCGCTCTCATTGCATGCCGCCCCGGGCACACAGGCCGTGCGATCGTCCATTACCCAGCAGGTTGCGAGAATTCTATTCCCCTCAGATCAACCAAATTTGGAGGTCAGGATTCAGGAGGCGCTTGTCGCAATTTGGCTCGAATGGCGGCTCAGCAAGGATGAAATCCTGAAGATCTACCTAAACCGTGTGCAGATCGGAGGCGGCATCTTCGGCGTCAGTAAAGCTGCGCAGAGCTATTTCCAGAAGCAGGTTCAGGATATCGAACTTGGCGAAGCAGCCTTGCTTGCCGGCCTGATAAATGCGCCACTAGATCTATCTTCGCATGTAGCTCTTCCGAATGCGCGTGAGCGTGCAAACCTGGTTCTGGACACCCTCCTCGAGACCGGGCTCATCACCAATGATCAGCTGTTCGCGGCAAAGCAACATCCGGCACGCCTGATCTTCATGGATCAGGACGCATCGCCGAATTGAGGCGATCGAGGTGAGCGTGATCTCGCGGAAGATGATTGCCACTGCTGCCAACGAGTGGAGGGTAGCACAGCTGATTGACTGGCTATGAAGCCTGCTCCGTGTTGACGGCTGCGGCCAGCATTGCCTCGCCCATCACATTGTTCCCTGTGCCTTTAGGGCATAGCCGGCGCCGACAATATCTCGGACCTCTTTGTTCTGGCTGAGCTTCGACTTGCCTATGAGGCGTGTGACCTCGATCTCGACGCCGACGATCATCTTGAGCATCTCGCCGATGTAGTCCTTGGGGCTGTCGGTCATCTTCCAAGGATCGGCCTGTTTCGCCTCATGAATGCGCGTCAGGCGCGCGACCATGCCGCGGACATACGCTCATCATCGCGGATCGTGACACGTCCGTACACATGCGCAACCATGTAGTTCCAGGACGGGACCTGCTTCTTGGACTCGACCTTGCTCGGATACCAGTTTGGCGCGATGTAGGCATCCGCGGCGCGGAAATCGATCAGAACCTCATCGCCGGTGACGAGATCCTGACAAATAGGGCTGGTACGAGCGACATGCGAATGAAGCACGCCCTGCTGACCCTCGTGCGCATGCAGCTCGAAGGGAATGTGATTCGCGTCAAACCCACTCTTCCCGTTGGTAAAGAGGATGCCGAGCGGATTTTTTTCAATGAGATGGTGAAGTACCTCGGCGCGAGCCTCAACGAAGTGCGGAGGGACGTACATGATAACTCCTTTGGCATTGTGGGACGCCGTGCAGCATAGGGTCGCGCAGCATCAACGGTTTGGTTCAGACCTCGGTCATCTCGAATTCACTTTTGCCAGCACGCCGGTCGGGGCAGATCCAATCTGCGGGCACGTCCTCCCAGCGGGCGCCGGGCGGAAAGCCCTCTTCAGGCCATCCGTCTCGCTCGTTGTAAATGAGCCCGCACAACGCACACATCGAGGTCTTGTAGAGAGGCGCGTCGGACGCGATCTCGGTGTTCACGTGAGCACTTTCGTTGCTCATGACAGCTTCCATATTCGTCGGGCAGGGTTCATGAGGTCGACTTAGGGCGAGTCTGGCCTATCCAACTTGTAACTGCATTTTTGCTGGTGCGATCGCGATGGGATAGATCAGGCCGGGGTAGATGTTGCCGGTTGCCGGTGTAGCTGACGAGCGAGAGGCTGATCAGCGGAACGAAGCCGCCGAGTATGCCAGTGCCGATGGGATACGGAAGCGACAGCGAGGTATCGCGCCGGAAAGAGCTCGACGAGAAACGCGGCATTCGGCCCATACACCAGCACTACCAAGACGAGTTGCGCCAGGAATAGCGCGGTGACGGCCACGTAGTTGTGCGCAGCCGTGGCGCTTGCAACGCCCATGTAGACGTGAATGTAGAGCGCGGCGGCGAGCAGAAGTCCGGTGACGATCAGCGGACGACGTCCGATGCCGTCTGACAAGGCCCCGCTCACGACCACCAGGGGCGTACCGATGGCTAGGGCAATGGCGACGCAGACATTCGCCGTCAGGAAATCCACCTTGAGAACGCTCTGCAGGAAATACAGCGCGTAGAATTGCCCGGTGTACCACACGCATCCCAGACCCGCCGTCGCGCCGAAGAGAGCATACAGCGCATAACCAAATCCTTGTCTCGTGCCGAAACTTTCGCGAACCGGCGCGCGCGAGACCTTGCCGGCCTGGCGCATCTGTTCGAAAACCGGCGACTCGCTCAGCTTGAGACGAAGATTGATCGAAAACACGACGAGAAGTGCGGACAGCAAGAACGGGATACGCCACCCCCAAGCACGGAAACCTTCCTCCCCGAGCGTTAGCCGACACGCCAGCACGACCAGAATTGCAACGAAGATGCCATCGCTTGGTAAGAGGAAGTGCCTCGATGGACCTTCAGAAATTCTCGATCAGAAAATCAAAGATCTGCCTGCAGGCCCCTATAAAATCGGCCTAAAGGCGGTGATGGCGCATATTGATGCCGCCATCAAGCACTACAAGCGAGGACAATCCGAGCCAGACCAAACACTATTCACCGATGTTGTCTTTCGCTGCAATCAAGCTTTTGAGGGTTAAGGAAGCTTACCGAGTGCTCGCTGGCAAGGACCCGTCGCGCCACAAAATCGAGGAGTTCCTCGGTCAGGCTGATCTACTTCGAAAGAAAGTGTTGGATCAATTTGCGCGTTACCGGACCGAATGGCGCAACCCATTCCACGCACGACTACGCTCTCGATTTCGACGAGGACGAAGGCCTGATGGCAATCGTATCTGTCACGGTCTTCGCCATCGTTCTTTTGCGATCAGATCGACGGAAACTTCCTTTTGACACTGCGGCGGATCCACGAGCGCCTGCCGCCACCCCGACGACCCGGCAGGCACACCGCTGTTTGACTTAGTTACGAGCGCCCTTCTCAGATTTGCTCAAGGACATACAGATGACCCTTTGGCTTCTCGCGATCAATTGAGACCGCATTATCTTCGTACGGTGGGCACTATTGCGGGCTATCTCGTCAGTGCGCTGCGCGGCGTGCCAGGTGTTAGGGTCAAACAGAGCCAACTGTTCTCTGATAGAGAGGCTGATATCGTCGTCGAGCGATCAACGGGAGTGAGCTCTACGGAGAAGGTAATCGTTGAGTTGAAGGTTTCCTCCTCAGGGAAGTCCCTTCCGAGGCGCTTCCTTCGACGTAGCGCGGTCGAAAAAGCCGCTTACTTCTTGCACCTGCCCGACGTGACGGGAGCCGTCGTATTTCTATATTCCGGCAGCAATAAAACGTATGAGATTGCCGATACAACGGAGGCGCCGATAGAGAAGATGCGAATAGTCGGCGCGGCTTCGGATACAAAGTTAGTGAGCCCAAGAGATTAGACGTGCACCGTCTGTTTGGCATGGGCCTCGGGCTTCTCGTTGGCATAAATGCGGTGATCTTCACGGCTATGATTTTCTCGGAATGCCGGCTCACAGCCGCGATTGCCGGCGAGCGGTCCGCCGAGACGCCGGAATGCAGGGAGATAACGGCTCGGATCATCGAGCGGGAAACACGCATTTCGATCACTTCTCGGCCTCCGGCGGCAGTGTCTTTTTCAAGAAGCCGGACAGGGTCTTAATCTGCGATCCAAAGTTTGTAACGCGAGCGGCTTCCCGTCAAATGATTGGTTTGCCCTCGCCGCGACGGCAGGAAGCGCGGTCACGGGTGTCGATCCGAAAAAACTGCAGGCGGCGGCTCATCGATGCCAGAATCGGGTGTCAGGCGTTCACCAGAGACGGCGGAGGCGTGGTCGTGGATGTGGCAATACCGCTGCGAAAGCATTGAACTGGTTCAACGCAGGTCCCAGCACACCGCCGCGTTGTTGCCCGCGAAATAGCCAGAGCCTGCCCGAATTGGTTAACGGGTTGTTAATCGGGGTTCGGCAGGCTTACCATCAGCGCTGCCGATCAGCCCCCCAGCCACAGGTAGCGCAAAGCGATGGCCGGCGGCAGCGATGCCCGCCGGCCATTGTCGTGACCTAGCCCTTTCAGCAGCCGAAGGCCATCCTTGCCGCAGCAACCGACGGTACCCACTGTCAGCGACCCATTTCGCGCGCTCAAGATGGCTTTCGAACGCGGGCCGAGCGCGCGCTGGCTCACGTTCCGGGTCAATGCGCAAGATGATCCGCGATACCTCGCGCCAGTCAGCGCCTTCCGCATCGGCATCAAGCATGCGTAGATAGGTGATGCGGTGCTGTTCATCATAGAAACATGTGCTTCCTTCCGATCATTGGTTGCAGCGCCGGGACCATTCTCGGTCTTTGTGTCGCCCGGGTGGGCGCCGGCACGGGACTAAGGCCGCTGCGAAATGTGGCTGATTTATTTGCCGCGCGATCCGGGTTGACGTGATCGGTATGCGCGCCGGCGTTCCCAATTCGGCCCGCGGTAGGGCTGGTCATCCGGCGTTCTTGTGAAGCGCGCCGGGCGAGTACCGAGGCAGCGCCGCTGCGACATTCCATGCAGCCCGCGGCCGCTTCCAAGCCGCTAGGGAAGTTGGACAGGATAGCCAAATCGCCCCCGCGTTTCGGGGTCCGCACCTACCGCAGCGCGGGGCCGTAGGACTGCCGGCACTCGACAGCCCGGTCATGTTGCACACTGGTTATTGATCCGGCCAGCCCAACATGCAGGCTTGGGATGGGCCGGCACCGACGCCAAACACGCGCCCAGCTGGGACCGCGGCGCCTGCGCGCCGTAACGGTCGGGCTGGTCATCGGTCGACTTGATGCTATCGGCTACAAGCGGATGCAATTCAACCTCGATGGACCAGGCGAGCATAGCTTCGCCTGACAGTGGGCACGAACCAAGCAGATGCGTCCTCCCATGCCGCAAAACAACAACCATGAACCATTTAGAAAAGATTGCCGGCTGTTCCCGGTCGTTAAGTGATCGTAAACCATGCGATGGCAACAAACCGCATGGAAACCGAACTCCCGCCTGAAACGATACTGCGAGACAGCCGTCGGCAAGAAAAGCGCAGGTCGCTTTTTAAGCACTATCACCGGCAATTTCTCGATCGTCTTCGTGACCGCGATTGGGTGTCTTCGTTAAAGCTTCCCGACAGCCCCGGAACGACGCTCGCTCTTTTACGAAACGGATGGATGGAGCGACGCTCAACGGGCAAAGGCGTCGAATATCGTATGACGGAAGCCGGTCTGTTGGAGCTTAGCCGGCCACGATAACTCAAAGGCGCAGTGGAGGCAACGCAGTGTCAACAGCCATGGAAATGATCGTCGCCGGCTACGTGAAGGTGCGGGACCGACGTGCCTTGACGGACCTGCTCGCGCATCGGCGCAAGATGCTGGGCGAACTACACGCTGTCTCCGGCATCGATCCCGCGAACGCTGTTCAGGCCGTCCAAGACGAAATAACAACTATCGAAGCCGGCCTAGAAGAACTCAAACCGCCGCCCGGCTCGCTCCCCGAAAACGAGTGGAGCTAGGGCGTGCGCGTTAACAAGATCAATTGGGAGAAGATCGGCCGCATGACAGAGCCCGGCCGTTACAAATGTTTCTTCGGCCATCTAACCGTTACGTCAGACGACATCGAAGTGTGGACGCGCTATCCCAACGCGACGTTCACTTTGATTGTGGGGCCAACGACTGAGCAATCGTTGGGCGAAGATTACCGTTTAGGCGCGTTCGACATCGGCGATCCACAACAGTAGGCGGTTCGCCGTCGGCGATGCCTATCGGGCTGCCGCTTGCGCCGACTTCGCCAAGGCGCCAGGCCCCGATCTAGACCGCCTCGCCGGTACATCGCTGGACAAGGGCGCCGAACTTGATGCGCTCGCGGCGATGCCAGCAGACGACCGGGCTTCGCTGATCCGATGGGCGGCCGCCGGCGAGATTGCCGCTTTTGCGGTCCTGCTGGCCGGTTGGTTCAGCGAGCGCGCACTCCGTGCAGAAAGACAGCGCCGGATACCCCATCGACGCCGCTGATCGTCATGGTTGCAATGCTAAGTGAAGCCTCGCCAATCAGTTGAGGGCAACATGGTTCGGGCATTTCGCGATACTGTCATGGCACTCACTTTTCTTGTAGTCGCGGGCAGCAACATTTTGTGGGATTTCATGAATAGCTACCTCGCCTGCGCCCTTGCACTGACCGCTTCAATCACAGCCGGCGTTTGCGTCGAGCGCGCCTTCATGAAGCGGCCCAATCGCGAGATGGCCCGCCTCCACCGCGAGCATTCGGCAGAAGGACCAATAGGCCGGCGCGGCTGGGAGTAAGGCCAGCTCGGCTTACGAAATACGGCTCCCGTGATTGAGACGCTGCATTCCCGATCGCGGCGAGATCAGCCCTGAGCTATTCCGGGCCGCTATCGCATGGGTGTTGAGGGGCTGGTATCCAAGCATCGCGATCGGCCTCACCGTGGCGGCCGGCAGAAGCACTGGATCAAGGTGAAGAACCGCAGCCACCCGGCGACGGGACGGGAGCTATAGATCGGCAGCACGGCTGTTCCAGAATTAACCTGATCTCGCTGCATCAAGCTTAATTTTGCAACTCGATTGCAGCATCGCTGCGAAGCGTTACCTTCTGAGCGCCGGACATTGCCCGTCTGGCTCCACCCAAGGCGAAGTCGTCGCACCACCATATTCGACGCGGCGCTTCGTTTGATTGCAGGCGGTTTCGTTTGGAAAAGCAGCCGGACCACGAACCGCTTGATCTCGTCGAGATGCGTCGGCAACTCACCGTACTGCGTTCGCAACATTCCGAAAATCTTGGAATAGCGTCGCTGTTGAACCGCTTCCTCGTGAAGATCGCGTTTCTGTCAGAGCCGAGGGACGTCGCGCACGTCCAACATCTGCGGTCTGAGTTCGCACGAACGCTACAAAAGGTTGAAGCGATCGCCTCGCGGTCGCCATCTGCGAAGCCATCAGGTGCGCCGTCAAGCAGCCCAAGTAACACTAACGCACAGACGTCCTTGCGCCTGCCGCCGGCGGCGCCGATGCTGATGCAGTCGCGAAGTCGTCCTCGTCTCGCGTCCGGCGGCTTCGCGGCTAGGGGTCGCCGCCACAAGCGGCGGCCCCGCCCATGATCAGATCTAGGGAGCGCGCCGCACCGCTCGGGGTACAAACGGGAGTCTCGGAGAAAACGACTTGGCGATCGCGAGAACCGCGGCTTCGTCGGTTTCGAGTGCGATCTTCTGGGCTAGCATCACATCGCCAACTGCCAATGCCCGTTCGGGGAGGAAGCACCATCCCACCTTAGGCTCCAATTTTTCATCCAGCTCCAAAACATTGCTCATGGTGCCCTGATGAATTCGGTATCGACGGCCGGTAAGAGAACCAGTGACTTCAAAAAAGCCATTGACATCAAATTGCGCGCGCTGTTCTGGAGATAACCATTCCCGCAAAAGACGGCGTGCACGCGCTTCCGGGCCATTTTGCTCGTTGAAGCTCCGATAAAGCGCACGCAGGGCGCGCAAACGCGCGCCCTGCGCGACGTTGCGTCCGAACAAAAACATCTTCGGTGCTACGACGGTTCTAACCGCCGACTAAGTGCGGATAGAACAGCGTTTCCTCCGCTGTTGCATCAAATGTCCGTATCAGCTTGAGATCGCCGGCCGGGGTGCGAGTGGCAGCGGTAAATCCCCGGCCGGTAAACATCTTGAAGCGCCGCTCGGCCTCGGCGAGCCCCTTGGGGTCGTCTTGCTCAAAAAAATGTCTGCTGTCGCCTGTGCTGTCCATTACAATCTGGGTAGCCATGGAAGAGAACTCCGCAACGCCTAGCCTCTGATGAAGAACAAACCTCGCTGCGATCAATAGTGTTCCTGCTCTCGGCAAATTTCATTGTGCCTTCTTGTTAGTCAGCGGTCGTCTACGAACATTCTACCGTCGCGACGCTACCCGCGCCAAGGGGCTAGGTTCTTGGACTATGTTTCAACACGTCGCGCACCAATCGTCAGGAAATGGAACGAGCAGCCACGGCCCGTCCTCAATGTTATCGTTTGCAGCTACGGGTCTGCCGGTCGCGAGGGGCTCGGCTGCGAACTCTTCGACCTCAGCGGTACTCGCCGCGTTACGCTCGGCGTAGCTTAAATCACTTTGCATGAATAAAACTTCCCACCGGGGCACGATCGAATTTGCAGCGTCTTCGAAAAATATGGATCAAAAAGATCGGCACGCGACAAAATATCAGACCCCCTTGGCAAGCGATAGGAGCGCGGACCTGTCCTTTTGCATCCTAGTCGCGCGCGCCGTCACGCGTTGCAGTGCAGCCAACAGCCATCTCCATTCTTTGAGAGCCGTCGCTCCATCAAACTTTGCGGGCGGCGATCATGGCCTGTGAGGGCGGCTCAACGGAGTTCTGCGCCGCGCGCCGTACCTCCCTGCCGCGCAGCGCACGGCGGAAGCGATCGCTGCTAACCAGGAGAAGTTTGACCGCGCTATCGCGGCGGAAATCGGCGTCAGTCACCCAACCGTAGCGAAAGCCCGTCGATCAACTGGAAAGCAGTTACCAGTTGAACAACGAACCGGCCGCCACGGCAAGCAACGGAAGGCGCCGACCATGTCAGCTGCGCAGGTTGAGGCGGTCGATGAACTCGACGCCCGCGACCGTGCTGTCGTTGCCTATACTGCAGCGAAGCTTCAAGCGCGGCTTGCGAAGGCGAAGAAGGCCCACGACGAACCGATCTGCGCCGCCTACCGCGCGCAAGGCGATGCGCTTAATATCGAGGCGCGGGCAAAGCGGCGGCCTGCCGACGAATATGACGCAGCGCAAGCGCGGGGTGAAGTTGCGCGTCTTGGAGATAATCTGCCTAGAGTTACCACCCGGAACGCTAGCAAGCTGACAGCGGCCCGGCGTCGGTATCTCCCGCCAAGAATTCCACGAGGCGCGCCAGATCAGGGACGCGGAAAAGCGCCACCGCGGCGCGCCGCTAGGAAGCACCGCGGGGGAATTCCTCGCGGCAATCACGAGTGTAGTGTCCGTCGGTGCCAAACCCGGCCGCCTCCGGAGTGTTGCAGGGGGGCTGCTATTGGCAATCATTTTGATCCTGGCTCTCGCCGGCGCGATCCTCCTTCTAGCGATCCGCATCGTCATCGGCTGGATTTCCCCGACCGCCGGTAAACAGTTCTCCCCGGCGATCGACATAGCCGGGACGTTCTTCCTGAAACTGATCGTCGTGGTTGCCCCGGTCGCGATCTTGGCGGTCGTCGGCTTCGCGCTGATGACCTCCACCAAGTAGAGCAAGCGAACCACGACATCGATATCAGACGCCACTTCGGGATAGAACGTCGCCTGACGATTACCTAGATCGAAGTGAACGCGACCTCGGTCAGGCATGGTTTTGGCCCGAGCTCGCAGATACCGATTGCCGCCGCTTGATTGCGTGAACTCGATCGGCTTGATCGGACAGACGGCCTTCAACATGTGGACCGACAGTCCGAAATAGCTCGCGGCTTGACCCAGCCGCAGCGCCGCCGGCCAGTATGGTAGGTCGCGCTTCATGTCGCTGCTTTGACCCGCCCGGCCAGCGCGGGTACTCGTTCGTACCGACGTAGCCGCGCTTCCCAACACCCGACCTATATGACCGTTTGGTAAAGCCATCGTCGGTCCACTCCGCAAACAACATCCGCTCGCCCTGGAACCTAATTTCGAGTTTTCTGGTGTGCGCTGGATTGTCGATCTGCCGACGCAAGGACAGCGCCATATCGTTGTATCGGAAGTCGTAAACGCGGGCCCGGCCGTCGAGCGCTTGGATAATGAAACCGGCAGCGTTCCGGAAGGATCGCTAGAGCGACCTTCGCCAAAGCTTGACGCGTTCAGAGCGGTCAGCTTGGTACATGCAATTCAGCTGGGTGTTTCGGCTATAAGCTGGTCAAGTTCACTGGCCGTGATCAGATCGCGGTGCATTAGGACTTTCGCTACACGATCAATCTCGGCCCAGTGCTCGTCGACCAACTCTTCACAATTCTGCAAGATGACGGCCAGTATGTCGTTCGCCTGCCGAAGGACGTCCCGGGGAAGTTCAAGCTCCTCGTTCCCAGCGCCGGGCAACGACTGGCCAGATTTCAGTAGAGCAATAGAACCGGCCGCCGCTTGTGCAATCTGCAAGTCGCTTTCGGCGCCGTCAGAAAACGAGCTGGGACGCCCTGAGAACCGAACGTTCGCGACTGGTCCTGCTAATGCTACAGCGGCATCGATCTCGTACCCCGCAATCTTCGCTTCTACTGCTTCTCCACTCTCATAAGACGCCGAAGCCGTTAGGGCTCCGACCGATCCTGACATACGTATTTCCGCGCATGCTAGCCCTTGACGGCGAGCCAGCACTGCGTGGGCCGCTTCATGGTATGCCATCATCATTCGTCTTCGCCTTCGCTCGCCCATCGTTGGACCTTTTTCGTAAAGATGCCCCGGAGGACGGCGGCGGAAGCCGCCGCCCCATTCGACGATGTTATGCCGCAATTCCGGCGACGCGAAGGACCGCACTTGCGAACTCGCGGCCCAGAAGCAGACCTCGCCCCTGTTCGCCGCCGCAATAGTTGCTCTTCTGCACTTCCTCGAACAGCATCATGCCGCGCGCCAAGATCAACATTCCTGAGACGGTAAGCAGCGCGTGCTGGCGACTTCTATACAGCAAAGAATGGATTTTCCTTGCTTCTATGTGTGCTGCGTCCTTCGCGGCTTCGACACCGGAGACTTCGATAGCTCTGGCGCACTGGGCTCCGTATCGTTCCGCTGCGACAATTCGCGCTGTCAGGTCCCCTTCCAGTCGTTGCCTAGCCCGCTTGCCTCCCCAACGTTCGGTATCCCCCGGACCGCGGCGAGTGCGATGCGGAGACGATCGGGCTTGAGCAGGTTGAGCCAGGCCGCGTCGGGGTGGGACCGTCCCGTTGGCATCGGCAAATCGTGCGATAGAGCGGCTGCCCTTCGAACCCTTCGGCTTGCTCAAAGCAACCTTGGAAGGCCCGCCGGCCGGCCGCGGACGTGATCACGATCGAAGGCGGCGGTTCGGGCCACTGTTCAGCCGCCAGCGCCCCGGCCTGCTCTAGGCGGGCCACCGGCCCGGTAAGCCAGCGTGCGGCAGCGGTGCTCATTGGTCACCGCCCGGCGTCAGAACCTGCCGCCACAGTTCGGCGCGGACCTTTGCTTCGATGCGCCGGACTTCCGCGTCGATGGTGAAATGATCAACGCCTATTTCATCCAGTGTCCGGCGGATCGCGTTTAGATTTCGCCGAACATGCTGCTCGCCTTGCTCGGCAGGTCGCGTCAGAACGAATTCGACGTGGCGCTTGATGTAAGCGGCGTCCCGGAAGCGGTTGGGCAAAAGTAAGACCTTCGCCTTTGGCTCGGCGATGCGGACATGAAGCCGGGGATCGCCTTCCTGGGCCGGCGCCACTTCGCGCCGGGCGTTGCGCACGGCGCGCGACACGGCCCGTTCAGTCATGCTGCCCCCCAAGTCCGACGATCTGCGAAGACGGTCTGCCAAGCGGCCTTCGCGAAAGCGTGGCAATGCTGTTCGGTTTCGGCATCGGTGACGCCCAGCCCAGCGAGCCGGCCCGACTCGATGTCAAGGTGCTCGATCAGATATTTCTCAGCGTCGTCAGCCGACGGTCGCTTGCGCATTTCGGCGGCTATGAAAGCGACGATCCGACGGTGGCGGGCCGACGGGAACGCGTAAATGTGCGCTGAAGGAACTGCCTTGCGTCGGCGCTTCATCGGTCAACTCCCGGTCTGCTGGATGAAGGGCGGCGCGCTGGGGAAAGGTTCAGAGACCGCAGCGCGCCGCCGCTAGCGCCGCCCGGGTACGTCCGCCGGGTCGGCGCCGGCGCTGACGCGGGACGGAACCGCGCGCGCCGAAGTGGAAGGTTAGGCGGCGGCTTGATCGCCGCGCAGAAGCTGGAACAAATCTTCCACAGGAGCAGTCGTGTGGCGTCCGTTCTTTCGAACGCGGATCACGCCGTCCTTCACTAGCTCATAAAATCTGGTTGTCCCAATTCCAGCGACTTCGCAAAAGCGGTCGACGGGCACGTTCAGGGACAGGTTGTAAAGTTTGACGACGTCCGGGAGCGTCATGTCGCCGGGGCGAGAACGATGGGAGGTCGACAACTGGGGCGGCAATTCGCGGCGCATTGGGAGAGTTCTCCTAGGCTTCAGTTTCGTCCATGACCGCAATCATTCGCGACACTCAGAGCGTTCGTCAACGTGCCCAAAATCCAATACTAAAGCACCGAAGTTATGTCGTTGATGCGAGGTTTATTCCGGTCCGACGGATTATTGATGAAACGACTACATCGAATGGGCGGGTGCGAAATCGCGCACCGATGTGATTTGCGGCGGTCATTCCGGGCGCTTTACCGGTTGATTTCGAGTGTAGAGAGACGAAGGAGAATGCAAGTGACGGTGCTTTCGTTTCACCGCGGCCTCGAATGCCGGCGGATGACTGCGCCGAGCTGATTACTCGGATGCGTTACGGAGACGCCGTCTTTGGCGACGAGATCGTGCAGTTCAACGGTGGCTCGGCTCATATCACTCGCGCAAAGAATGGATTTTGGCATGGGCCTAACGGTCCGCGGAACACGCATGTGAGCGCAGTTCTATTGTTACCTGAGACAGGATTGTCGAAGCTGAGAGAGGAGAAATGGCAGCCGGTACTCGCAGTTCATCCTTGGGCGGACCACCCTCTGGCGGACGAGCTACGAGAGATCAACCGATTTGAGGCGGACGACGACAAGTGGATGTTTCGGGACGGAAAGCGGTTCGCCGACATTGTCAGCCTGCCTGATCCGTGGTCGCCAAAGGAAGAATGAAAGCTATTCCCTTGCAGGCAAGCGCTGGCGCATCCCAATTCGGGCCGCTGTTCTCATCGATACGTTCGCGGTCGTCGTAGGAATTTTCGTGCCACTGCTTGTGGCCGGCGAAAGCGCCTCATGCGTCAGCGCCATTAGTCGCCGCCGCCGTCACACACCTTCTCGTGACCGGGTGTAAATTTAGAACGGC
This sequence comes from Bradyrhizobium sp. 35, assembly GCF_023073215.1. Lineage (NCBI taxonomy): Bacteria > Pseudomonadati > Pseudomonadota > Alphaproteobacteria > Hyphomicrobiales > Nitrobacteraceae > Bradyrhizobium > Bradyrhizobium sp. 35. Next base: position 5,160 of record NZ_JADPJC010000030.1, on the reverse strand, counting down.
GATCGATCGTCCTTCTCCCAGCGGGAACGACGCACCTGATACTCGTCTGTCTTGAAGACGACGCCCTCCACATGGTGCACGCTGACGCTGTCCGGCATGACGCGAAGGCTTGGCTCCCGCAGATCGGAATCGACCCGTTCTCCCGCCAACGCCGGCATGGCATCGAAGTCGGGCCATCCTGGCGATTTTTCCTTTTCTTCATCAACCTTTGGCCGCGGCGGCACCTCCTCGAATACCGAGTAATCGACTTCCCACCCCTCCGCGGTACTTTGCCCCGTCCTGGCTCTGATCTCGGTCCCGCTCGGAATTTCCATCGCCTCGACGCGCGCAGCCTTGTGGAATAGGACGACGTTGAGCACGTCTCCCGCGACCTGAACCGACGGGAAGATAATGCCATCAATGGGCACCGAGGATTCCGTTGCGAGAAAATCGGCGATGGCCTGCGTTGCCAGATACTCGAAAGGCTCATCGTCGGGCATGACCGGTTGGGTGATACGGTTGCTCAGAGATTTCAGAAATTGCGCTCGTTCCAGCCGGCGCGCAAAATCGACGTCAAAGATGCTTCCGCGCATCTGGACATTCTTGAGCGCCGTCAGATCGAGCAGCCGGAGTTTTCGGATAATCTCGAATTGCGCCACGGCAACCTTGCTTCCAACCGGAGGCCGCACCTCGGCGATGGCGGCCTTGGGATCGTTGGCGCCGTAGAACACAGAAATGCCCCGCGCATTCATGCGACCTGCCGCAGCCACCAGCGCTGGCGGCGACCCGAGCTGGAGGTCGGGCCGACACATCGCCACCTCGAGTTTGTCCTCGGACTGGAAGACCCGGGCACGAGAGAGTGTATGGAAGGGCGTTCCGGGCCCCGCATCTACGACCAGACGCTGCCCCTGCCGCGTCCGCAAAGCATCCACGCCGTCGAAGATGGCCGCCAGATGCGTAGCTGCGGTGCGACTGAAGAAACGCGCCTCGGTCTTGAGTGAATTCTCGAACCGATACCATTCCTCGCGCCAAGCATCATCGCTGACCTTTTTCTCTTGATAGTAACTGTCGCGCGCGAACTCCGTCTCTTCACCCATGGCCGCGCTGTCGAAATCGCTATGTTCCTCCTCCAGGATTGACTGGACGTCCTGGGCCGCGTCTTCAGGGATTTCGGCGGCGTTTTGAATGGCGTACACGACATCATCGCCATGTCGATTCCATTCGTAGCTCAGCTCCTTGTCGCGCTGGAGCATATATTCGTAGTCGTTTGGTTGATCTGACGTTCGATAGTAGTGCTGCTCGAACGCGGTCGCCACACGTGCGGCCATCTTGTCAAGGCTGAAGGTACGACGCGCCTTGTCGCAATAGCTGCACTTGGCGCGTTTGCCCTTTGCGCGAACTTCATCGCTTAGATACTGCTCGCCAATGCAGGCGTAGCATATGCGCTTCGCTTCGAGGTCGTCACTATCTACGGAATGCACGATATTTTCCACCTTGTTGCTCCATCGTCTCCTACCAAGCCGCTGCCCCCACAGGCAATCTGGCCCCGTCCGTAATCCTCGACTCACTTGATTGCGCTACAGAATACGTCAAGCGCTGAGATACGCTGCTGGCATTGCGTCAAGCTGAAGAGAATATCGCCGGGAACAAGGCCAGCGCGATCTTTCCCGACACGCTTTGGCGATCGTCTTGCACCACTGTGCGAGCTTTGACGATCTTGTTGCGAACACTCTCGATTTCAAAGAGAGCGTCCCTGTTGGTCAGTCGGGCGAAGGTCCGAATGAGGCGCACATAGCGCTGTCGTCGCTCGACATTGAGGAAGGAGTTCAGCACCTCGACAAGATTCTGCTGCCGCGATCCGACTGGCCGACCGTCGACCAGGGAAAGTAAGCAGTTGATCAATGCATCCACATCGAGCGCGTGCAGCTCGTTGACGTCGCTCCCCGGAATCGCCACTTTGGCGACGAGTTCGCCAAACAGGATCTCACGCTCTTTCCACTTCGTACCTCCTTGCGAGCGCGCCGCGCCAGCGCGACAGAAAGTCATGATGCCAAGGCGGCCTCGACGGGACCGCGTTTGCGCGCCCTCCCTCGATACAATTGAGGTCGGAAATCGTGACCAATTTCCAGCGCCATGCGTCTACATCCAGCCAGAACGCGCGCAAGCTTACTTCTCGCCGCTGTCTGGAGAGGGCTATCGTTTCATCGTCAATTGAGAACAGGTTCTTGTCGTGGGAGTAGAAAATGTCCTCAAACGAACTGAGTAATCGGCCGCTCGTGCGTGGCTCAAGATTCCAGGTGAGCCAAATCAGGCGAATGGACGCGCTCTCATAGAAATCTTCGCGTTGCACGATGATGGGGATTTGCGTGGTTGCAAGTTGAACCTCCACGACGAGTGGCATGCGATCATAGATCGCGCGTACGTCCGGCCGCCGCCGTCCATTCTCTAGGATGAGATACTCATCGACAACGACGCTTCCTGCGGTCGTGCGCGGATCGTTGGTCAATAACTCACCGACGATATGTTTGATTTTAGCATGCAGCGGGCTTTCCTGCGCTCCGTCAAATTGCTGCGCGCTAACGATATCGACGCTGGCCGGCGTCCCCGTCCACCAGGGACAAAGCTGTGGGGCACCCGGGTGGTGTTTCCAGTAAGGCTGGCCGGTCCGGCCTTCGCGCGGAGCATAGACGGCATGTTCGCATTTCGCGCAGACGAAACGCGCTTTCCTGTCGAGCCGCGCGCGCGTCGCCGCGCGACGGAGAACCTGATAATCGTCCTTGCTCATCGCTATGAGCGCATCACTCGTGATGCTGTGCATCGATGCAAGGTCAACCACTCTTTTGAGTGTCCTTCGGAGAATCGCCTCGACCATCTACCGAATCTCCCTTCGTCCGGCGTGATCATTGAGCATTTGCGGGATCGCGTGCTATGGAAAATCGCCTGTGTCTGGAAGTCCCGCCGACGGCATGACCGGCGGCGGGGCGAAGACGCAATTCGCGGCTTCACCGATTGTCAGCCCGGCATACCGGCCGTCAGGTGTCCGCACCGGGAAGAATGGGTTCTTCGCTGAAGGGTCGGTTAATGATCGACAGCGCGTCGGGCGCGGCGAAGACGCGGTTGCGCGCATAGCCGGTACGCTCGTTCAAGATTTTATTCTCGACCAGTTGCTCTACCGCTTGCGAGGCTGCAGGCACCGTAATGCTGAGAAGCGAGGCCAGACGCTTGACGGTCAGCACCGGATAGTGCGGCAGAACATCGAGTGCTCGCAGGCTCGCTGAGCCCTGGCGAAATTTGCGCCGCTTTCGCCATAGATCGCCAAGTGCAGACAAAGCGTCGCGCGTCTTCAGCAGCTCATCCGTGGTGCCGACAATTGCGTCTGCCATGAATCCGACCGCTTCATGCCAATCGAGGCGCTGCTGAGCCGCTTTGAGCGATTCATAATAAGCCGCCTTGTGGGCTTCAATGTACGGTGACAGATAAATCGGCATCATGCCTTCCGCCGCCATCATCAACGGCAGGAGGAGACGGCCGACGCGGCCATTGCCATCACGAAACGGGTGGACTGCCTCAAAATGTGCATGCGCAACCGCCATTCGCACAATGAAGCTCTGGTACATCGCCTGCATGCCCTCGCAGCGCATGTACTTCATCGTGTCCTCAAGACACGCGGCAATGTCAGACGGCGGCGTCGGATTGTAGGTCGAGTAAGCAATATCGCCCCTGCCGCCGATCCAGACCACAACCTGGCGAAGATCGCCGGGCTTGTCCTTGTATTCTGCGTCGCCGCGCATGACGGCGCGATGCAGATCCTGCACCAAACCGCTTGTGAAGATTTCCAGTTTCTCTTGTCTGGCCCGCGGCAGGAAGTCATCGAGCGCGAGCGCGTAGGCACGCACCTGAACTACCGCCTCGCCCTGCTGGGAATCTTCGCTTTCTTCACCGGACAGCAATTCGTCAAGCGTGCTGTTGGTGCCTTCGATCGCCGAGCTGCTGACAGCTTCCCGCCGTGGCAAGATGCGGCTGATCAGATACGGGTCCTTTAGTTCGGCCGCGAGCGTCTCGACGCGCACCAAGGCTGCATCCGCCGCCCTGAGCCGGGCAAGGACCGACCCCGCGGCAACCCCGTCCTCAGGCGGGGGCAGCGGAACCACGCCGTAATGCGCCGCATAGGGCGCCGGAAGCCGCTGCAATCGTTCCCGAACGGCGTGAGTGAGATTATCGCGGTTCAAGAGAAACCTTTCGCAGAAGAGCCAAGTCCGACACCATAATAAAGGTTGTTTATCTATACTTCAATAAAGCGACTGATGGTGGGCCCCATCTAACGTTCTTAGGTTCCACCAAGGAACCTCTTTCCCGTACTGTCGTTACGGTATATGGCGTAAAGACAGTACGGAGACATTTCGTGGCCGATCCTACGGTAGTCAGGCGAGTAAGACGCCAGCGCGACGTTCGCCTGGCTGAAGGCTGGCAGGAAGTCCGTGTGTGGGTGCCCACCGAACAAGACGCAAACGACATCAGAAACCTCGCCGCCGATCGCAGGGCAAAAGCAAAAGCGCTCGCCGGCCTTGACGAAGGAATTAAGAGCATGCCCCCAGAAACACTGCACCGCATTGCCGAGGCGATCGCATCCCAGGGCTCGGCAGCCTACACGACCCCTTCCGGTCCTGTACTGGACCTCCTCACCAAACTCGCGGAAGAGGACGATCTCGCGAGCTTCTCGCGGGCTTTCATTCTTCTGGCGCGCGCCGCACCGGCTAGAGCCGCGTTTGTCGCGGGCGCGGTGTCGGTAAAGATCTCCAACTTCCTGATCAAGCATCGCGGCGTCAAGGCGACCGCGCTGATCAAGTGGACCGAGTCGAATCCGGATTGGACTGAGGAGCTCAAGAACGCACTGCGTGATCCCGATCTATTTGTTCGTGTTGTCGAAGACTTCGCCTCTGCGATCAAGCAAGGTGCCGCCGCTCACTAGACCTTTGACAAAGAAACCGGCGCCGTTTCAAAAAAGCGGCGCCGGTTTCCTTGTGACTCGGATGAGCCTTTTACATTGAATGCGCCTTAGGGCGATTAGCCTTGCCGTGTTAGGGTTCAGACTCAATTGATCCAATAAGCGACGAGAGCGGCGAGGTGGACGGCGGCCAAGAAGTTTCTGGCAAGTTTGTCGTAGCGAGTAGCAACACGCCT
>NZ_JADPJC010000107.1:0-22564 GCF_023073215.1 Bradyrhizobium sp. 35 | reverse complement strand
AACGAAGGCGTCGATCACGCGAACCGGATTGTCATCTGCAACCCAGTCGTCCAGGCATTCCGGCAACAAAGTAGATTGCCCGCGATCAGCTCCTTGAACAAAACGAGCCATGCCAGCCCCCGCCGATTCAGTGCGGGAATCATAGCAGGCACGGCGTTTTCACACATGGGATAATTCCGGGCTCGGAGCCATACTCAGGCTCTGGGAATCAGCTCTCCAGGACTCGACGAGGCCCACCCCAGGGCCTTGCAATGATGGAGAGAGGCAATGGAGCACTATGTCGGATTAGACGTGTCACTGAAACTGACCTCGATCTGCATCGTCGATCGGACAAGGAAAGGTCGAGCGCGAAGGGGTGGTTACGTCTGACCCGGAGGCGATCGCGACGTACATCAAATTGCACACGTCACACGTCGTTCGGATTGGACTTGAGACCGGAGCAACGTCGACATGGCTGTGGACCGAGCTGAATAAGATCGGGTTACCCGTTATCTGCATTGACGCCAGGCATGCGAAGGCGGTTCTGAAGATGCAGATCAACAAAAGCGACCGAAATGACGCTGCTGGCATTGCGCGCATCATGCAATGTGGTTGGTACAAGGAGGTTTGCGTCAAGGATCTCGACAGTCATGCGACCAAAGCCCTTCTTGTCAGTCGAGCTCTGCTCGTCAAGATCAAGCGGGATATCGAAAATCAAATCCGGGGGCTCCTCAAGAATCTTGGGCTCGTCATCGGACGAGCAAAGATGAATGTGTTTGCTGTGCGCGCCGCGCAGTTGGCCGAGGAACGGTCAGAGCTTTTTGCCGCTGTCGATCCATTGCTAAAGGCACGCGAGGCCGTCGAGCAACAGATTGTGGACCTTGACCGCAAGGTGCTGCGGCTGGCTCGCAACAATGCTCAGGTGCGACGGTTCATGACGGCTCCTGGCGTCGGCCCGGTCACGGCCCTTTGCTTCCTTGCGACGATCGATGACCCCGCTCGCTTCAAGAGGTCACGAAGCGTCGGAGCCTACGCAGGGCTAACGACTCGCCGATACGCATCCGGGGAGATTGACTGGACGGGCCGAATCTCGAAATGCGGCGATAAGATGCTGCGAAGTTACCTCTACGAGGCGGCCAATGTGCTGCTGACACGCGTAGCAAAATGGTCAGCACTCAAAGCGTGGGGTATTCGGCTTGCGAAACGAAGCGGCCTACGCAAAGCCAAGGTTGCGGTTGCCCGAAAACTTGCTGTCATTCTGCATCGGATGTGGATCGATGGTACCGAATTTAAATGGTCATCAAGGGATGCTGCTGATCAGCCTGCATAATGGATAACGAGTTCCCGCCGAACAGCGGGAGCGAACGTCCCTGCCGGGACGCTGGCGTTGGTGAGATCGCCCCTGGCTTTGCGGTGCTCGAAAGGGCAAAGCGCGCTTCACACATTGATCCGCTAACGTCATCTTACGCCATCATGCGGAGGGCACGCCCCTACCGCGGAGAGAACCATGGACCCGGCAAGGATGTTCAAGGAGAGCTTGACCTCACTCCCGGAATTAGAGAACAGCCAGGGTCAATCGCGTTGGTCTGCGCCTGAATCCGGCTCTTCAGGTCCACCCCCAGCACCGGACATGTCGCAGTACTGCGCCAACCTACGCGATGGGCCATCAGCCGACATGCACCAGCGGGTTAAGCAATCCGCTGTAGCAGCGTCTATTGAACGTCGTTGCCCCACGAAGCAGCTGATTGTTTCACCCCGGCGTCATACCTTTGCTCTTGATCACCGATATGGCGTCCGGCGTTTTCAGGTAGTCGACGAGCGCCTTCGCGGCTGCGGCTTCCTTCGTGGCCGCACCGAGCGCGGCCGTGAATACGACATCCTGCTGCAAGTCAGCAGGGAACGGGCCAACCACATCGAGGCCCGGCACCGTCAAGACGTTCATCAGGAACAGCGCGAGTTCGGCCTCTCCGTTGGCGACTACAGCGACGACCTGTGCGGGGGTCGGCTGCGCTTTCATCTTGGCTTTCATCTGTTCGGTGATGTTGAGGCGCTCGAATACTTTCGCTATTGAATAGCCGGTTGCGCTTTCCGGAATCGAGGCGACCGATTCCGCGTTAAGCAAGGCAGCTTTAAACACGTCGGGCGTGGAGATGTTGGGCTTCGGCGCACCGTCGCGAACCGCGACACCGAGGCCAACACGAGCTATGTCCAGCGTCGGCCCGGCTGCGAAGTGTGATCGCGCGGCGGCGTCCCTCATTACCTCGACCGGCACGACGCCGACATCGAACGGCTTGCCGGAGGTAGCTTCCTTGATCAGGTTCGGAGTGGTGCCGAAGAAGATATCGAGCTTGTGACCTGAGGTTTGTTCGAACTTCGGCTTGAGACCCGCCCACACTGCTGTCATGGCGCCGCCGGCCAGAACCCTCAACTCAGCTGCGGTCGCCGCTGGTGACAGCATCATGCCGACCAAGATACCCACTGCCGCGAAGGAAAACACAGTCCTCATGAAACCTCTCCCGAGTATATGAACCGAGCGTTTGACGCACGTGGACGTTACGCTGCTCCTGGTCCACCGTCTAATGTCTCAGATGGGTCAAAGGGAGCCCTCGGCGGCTCCAAGTTCAACCCTCGGAAGCGGAACGGGCTAGGCCCAGAGACCCAGCTTCGACTTCCGCGGCTACTCGGTCGTCTGATGGCACAGATATCATCACGCGCCGCGAAGATCTCGGTCGCTGCTGTGGTCGCTTTCGGCGATCGCGGCATGACCAAGCTTGCGTTTCATGGCCGTGTTAGCCGCGATTTCCGCCGGTCGACGCGAGTTGTTGCGTATGCACCGCGCCAACGAAATCCACGACACCGTGCTGCACGCAATCGAGCAAGAACTTGACTTAGAGGAGGTGACCGTACAGCGTTTCGTATGACAGGGTACACGAGTGCCTCTAACATCCCCAATCAACTTCGGTCTCAGGTTTTGGTGTGTTGCGAGGACGCGGTCCAAATTGGGCCGCAAGGACCTTGCGGTCGCGGCGCCCCAAGCAGCGCGCAGGTATGCTTTAGCCTTGGTATGGCGTACCGAGCCTGGCCATTCAAAGTGCAATCGTACAACTCACACCTGCGCTGTAAATCGGTCGATCAGCCATTGCGTTGCAGGACCTGGTGGCGTTTGGACTCGCCAAATCGCCTGCAGCGGATACAGCGCATCCTTCACGCCCTGGATATCCAGATCGATGAGTCGTCCTGCCTCCAAGTCGCCGCGGACCATGAATTCCGGCATCAAGCCCCAACCAATTGCGGCCAATAGCAAGGCATGCTTCACGCCGAGATCTGCCAGCCGCCATGTCTTGCTACTGATGACACCGAAATCCTGACCTTGTGTCAGTGGCGAACGGTCAGTCAGAACCAGCTGGATGTGCTCGCGCAGCTCACCAGGCGAATGTCGCCGCGAGCGTGCCAGCGGATGAGAGGGCGACGCGACCGGGACTAGCCTGACGCTTCCGATCTGCTGCCTGTCCATGTCATCCGGAAGTGGATGCATGGCGCAGTTGATTCCAAGCCGTGCGGTGCCGTCTGCGAGGAGCTGGGTCACCGCACCAAGCGCTTCCGCATGCACCCGTAACTGAACTGTCGGATACGTAATCTGGAAGGCTTGCAGAGCGTCGACCAGGCGGGAAGTTGGGAGCATCACGTCAGCGACCAACGAGACCTCCGCTTCCTCGCCTTCGCGGAGGCTCGCGGCCTTGGCGCGCATCTTCTCCATGCCCTGCAGAACTGACCGTGCGTGAGCGAGCAGCGCCCGTCCGGCTTCGGTCAGTTCAGGCTTCCTTGTCCCCGAGCGATCGAACACGGCAACCCCGAGCTGCTCCTCGAGATTGTCGATCCCGTAAGCAATTGCCGAGGTGGCACGGTTCAACCGCCGTCCGGCCGCGGCGAAGCTGCCGCACTCCACCACCGTCGCCAGAATCTGGAGCTGATCGATTGTGGGAGTGCCGATTATCATTTCTAAAATCCTGAACAATCTATTCTAGATTATCCGTATTTTCTGAAATGTGAAGGGCGAGTATCCCCTCACGCATCGGTACAAACGAGATCGCCCATGAATACCTTAACGCTTCCGCGCGAGCGCAACGTCGCGACGCTCCATGCCGCCCTCCATACCCTTGAAGGAGACGGATTCGAGGTTCGTCGCGCGATTCCGTCATCCGCCTTCGAGGCCATTGGCCACTTCATCTTCCTTGATCATTTCGGTCCAATCGAGGTGCAGCCGGGCGAAGCCAAGGGCGCTTCGGCTCATCCTCATGCCGGCATCGAGACTCTGACCCTGCTCCTCGAAGGGCGCTCGGTACATAAGGACAGCCTGGGCAATGTCAGCGCGATGGGGCCAGGCGAGGTGCAATGGATGCGCGCAGGCCGCGGTGTGATCCATGACGAATCGCCGGACGAGGCCCTGGTGCGCACGGGCGGCCGGGTGCACGGGGTGCAGTTGTGGATCAACATGCCGAAAGGCGGAAAGCAGGCCGATCCAGCCTATAGGCACGTGAAGGCCCATGAGATTCCGCTGTTGCCGCACGACAACGGAATTGTGCGCGTCATTGCAGGGCAGGTCGGCAACGTCACCGGTCCCGTCTGGACTTCCGGCAGCCCCTTCGTGGTTCACGCCAGCCTGAAGTCCGGCGACATACTGCGCATCGATGCGTCGAGCGCGCGTGAACTTGCGCTCTATGTCATGACGGGCAAAGTCGCGATTGCCGACGAGACCGTCGAGCCGGGGCAGCTTGCCCGCCTTACGTCCGGGGACGCGCTGCAAGTCGCAGTGCAGGAGAACAGTGAGCTGCTGCTGGTTGGCGGCGACCCGCTCGATGCTCCCATTGTCCGCCACGGTCCTTTCGTCATGAATACCATCGCCGAACTCGAACGGGCGGCCCGTGACTATCACGCGGGACGGATGGGACAGATCTGACATGCCCCATCGCGTCCATCAGTACCGTCGGAACAATCCGTCAATCCCACCAGCTCAAACCAGGAGTCCTTCCATGTCTACGCCTACTTATCTGCCCGCACTGGGGCGCCTGCTGATCGCGCTCATCTTCATCTTGTCGGGTCTATCGAAGATCGCTGCTCCCATAAGCACCATCGCTTACATCCAGTCCGCGGGGGCGCCATTTGCTCCGGCTGCTTTCGCCGTCGCCGCGATCGTCGAGGTGATTGGCGGGCTCGCCCTGCTGGTTGGCTTTCAAACCCGCCTCGTCGCTGCAGCCCTGGCAATCTTCACGCTGGCCGCGGCCGTGCTGTTCCACAACAACATGGCCGACCAGAACCAGATGATCCACTTCATGAAAAACCTCGCGATCACCGGAGGCCTTCTGCAGGTGATTGCGTTCGGTGCCGGTGCGTTCAGCCTGGACAACCGGCACCGGTCCGCTTCCGTCTCCGCGTGAGCGGCCGGATCAGAAAAGGAGCGGCGAGACTCCTCTCGCCGCGGCGCGGCAAATCCTCCAGAAATGTTCATAAGCGAACTGAGCAAGAAGCGGCTGGATTTGAAGCAACAATCACGGGATCCAGCCTATGTCGAAGAAAGGCTTGTTTGCCTTCATGCTCTGGTCCGCCACGGTCGCGGCTACCGGAAGCATCACCGAAAGGGAAGTTGCGTCATCCCTGAAGGAGCTCGATCGAGAAGACCTGGCCAACATCATAGCCCTGAAATGGATCGAGCAGGAGCTGTCGGATGCCGTGCGCGTTGCCGAGAAGGCCGCAGCCGGAAGCGCGCTGGCTGGGGGGCTGGTGAAACAGAATGGTAAACTCAACTTCGTGATCGTCGTTGCCAGTGGCGAACGCTTGAAGGAGGTCATGCTCGAGCCGCCCAAAGTCGAAAAGCAAAGGTCAACTCACCACTAGCCCAAAGCGTCCGTCGACGACGACCCGCGATCTTGTGGATCCCTAGAGAGGCATGCACTCGGAGATCCAGGAAGCGCGTGTTCAGGCTCACCGAGTGGCGCGAGGTTGGGCATTGATCTCGACGACGACGTCATGCCTAGCGCATGCCCGCAACACCTTCTCGATGTCGATTTCGTAGCCCGGCCGCCGCTGCAGCTGCCGCCCGGTCATATGGCCTATGATGGTGGTGTGGGGATCGGAGATCGCACGAAGCAGGCGCTGCGTCTGCGCCTTGGGGTCGAGTTTGAATCGGCCGTGGACGCTCGCGACCACGAAGTCGAAGCGCTGCAGCACGTCGTCCGCATAGTCGAGCGAGCCGTCGGCCAGAATGTCGGACTCGATGCCTTTCAGGATCCGGAAATCCTTGCCGAAGCGCTTGTTCAACCGGTCGGCGTCCCGGTGCTGCTGCCTGATCTCTTCCTCCGAGAGGCCGCCCGCGTAGTGCGCGGACTTGGAGTGGTCGGCGACGCCGAAATACTCGAAGCCGCGCTGGCGCGTGGCCTTGGCCATCGTGTCCAAGCTCTCCGTGCCGTCGGAGGCATCGGTGTGAGGCAGCCGCGGAGCAGGCACAAGCCCTTTCTCCGCCTTTCCTCCTGACAGCTCCGGTAGAAAAGCCTACACGCCCGACGCCGAAAGAGGCTGAGGTAATGGAAATTGACCAAATCAATCTCGTTCATCTGAAAGGGTGACGAAGCCCAGTGGAAGATGCCGAGAAGCCAGCGCGTGTTCCTATGCACGATGCGCGCCGATTGCCGCCTTGGGACTCACGGTTCTGCATCCGCATCGAACGGCCCACGACCGCTGAGGTTGCTGGTCTCAGGGAGCGGAATGCGGCCGGAGGGATCCATCGCCTTCGAGGGGCATCCGCAAGGTGAACTTGGTTTCTGTGTCGGTCGAGTCGACGCCGATTGAACCTCCGTGCGCCTTCGCTATTTCAGACGCGATGTACAGACCAAGTCCCAATCCTTGAGAAGGGCCGTGCGCCTTTCCTCGGTAGAACGGCTGAAACAGGCGCGTCCGCGCCTCTTCCGGAATAGCCGCACCTCCATTCGCCACCGAGAGCTCAAACATTTCTGCTTTGGCGGTAGCTTGGACCCGCACTGGCTGATCCGGCGCGCCGTGGCTGATTGCGTTGCCGAGCAGGTTCGAGAACAACTGGGCGATACGGGCCGGATCGCAGAAGACCGGTGTCTCGACCTCGAAGCTGGTTTCGATGCGGCGCTCCGGATGGGCCGCCGTCAATTCGGCGACGACCTGGTCGAGCACGGGTTCAATCGCCGTAATTGACTTGGACAGCGAGATGCCTCCGCCAAGGCGGCCTCGTGCCAAATCCATGACGCTCTCGATCATCTTGGCCATTCGCCCGACGCTGCTCTGCATCATGGCCTCGAGCCGCAGCGCGTCTTCCGGCGTCTTGGCCTTGAGCATCAGCCGTGCACCGGCCGCAATGGATGCGAGAGGGTTGCGTAGGTCGTGGCCGAGCACGGCGATGAACTGCTCACGCAACTCCGCGTTTGCGTGCTCCTGCTGCAGACGCTCTTCCAGCGCCGACTTGAGCTCATCGCTTTCCTTCCGGGCGTCGATGAGCTCGCGCTCGTAGCGACGCCGGTCCGTGGCCCGCATGATTGTCAGGCGGGTGAACAGAAGCGCGTCCGCGTCGGTGCGCCGCTCACGGGCGTTCGCGATCGCCGGAAGCCGCGCCCCGCTCTTGGTGAGGAGATCGAGGGCGAACTCGTCGAAGAAGCCCTGCATGCGCAGCAGCGGCGCGACGTGGGTCTCCAGGAATATGCGTCCCGCCATGTTGAGCAGGTCGCTCAGTCGCATCCCAGGAAGGTCGTCCGGCTGGTAGCCCATCCAGCCCGCCAGCGTTCGATTGGCACGATCGATGCGGCCGTCCGGACGAACGGAGAGGTACCCGCATGGCGCGTTTTCGTAGAGGTCTTCGAAATCGCTGTCGGCGGGGTAATTATTGTTCACTCAGACGAAATCTCGGATTGCGGCAACGACTTCGTCAGGCGCGCTCAGGTTGGGACAATGGCCGGTTGCCTTCAGAACCACCATTTTGCTGTTCGGGATGTTGCGCTGCACGTACGCGCCGACCTGCTGCCCGGCGATGATGTCTTCGCTGCACTGGAGGATCAGCGTGCGAGCGTTGACCTTGGCCAGGTCCGCGCGATTGTCGGAGAGGAACGTGACCCGGGCGAACTCCTTGGCGATCGCGGGATCGGTCCGGCAGAAGCTGTTGGTCAGTTCCTCGCCGAGTTCGGGACGGTCGGGATTGCCCATGATGGCAGGCGCCATCTGGGCCGACCACCCCATGTGGTTCTCTTCCAGGAAAGAAAGAAGCTCCTCGATCTGCTGGGAGCTGAAGCCGCCGACATAGTCGCCATCGTCGATGTAGCGCGCCGAAGGCCCCACAAGGATGAGGCTTTCGAACAACGAGGGGTCTTTGATCGCAGCCAAAACCCCGATCATGGCGCTGACGGAGTGCCCTACGAAGACCGCGCCCTTCAGCCCGAGCGTCTGACCGATCTCAACGACGTCGTCGGCATAACCAGACAATTTGGAATACTTCTGACGGTCGTACGCGGTGAGGTCGGACCGGCCCGCTCCGACGTGATCGAACAGCACCGTGCTGAACTCGCCTTCGAATGCCGGGGCCACGAAGCGCCACATGTTCTGGTCGCACCCGAACCCATGAGCGAACATCATGGCCCGCTCGCCGCGGCCGCGGACTTGCACGTTGTTGCGAAATTCGACAGACACTTGGTACCCCTGAGCGCGAGACGGTTTTTATTATTTCGAGAAGCTTAGGGTGAACTGAACCTGGATGCATCCCTTTTCCGGCGCCCGGCAGCTATGACGTTCGGATGAGAAGACCCGACAAAGCCTGGACCAATTGCGCCGGCGCGAACGGCTTAGGCAGGAGGATGCTGCGGGGCACGCCATTGGAGGCCCATCGGTGGGCGCTATCGCCGGAGACGTACAGGATCCCGCAGCTTGGGTCGTTCTCGCGTGCGAGGCGAGCCAGCCCCCATCCGTCCATCCTGGCGCGGCCGAGATTGATGTCAGTGACCACAGCTCGCGGAAGGGGCGTTCTGATGAGCAAACGGGCGGCCTCTTCGCCCGATGCGGCGCTAACAACACCGTAACCGGCCTCGATCAAGGTCTCTTCCAGCATCTCGCGGAGAAGTGCTTCATCCTCAACCAGAAGAATGGTCGATCCATCTGCGGCGTTGTGGGAGTTGCTCAGGTGCATCCTCTCGCATCTCTCAACAAAATGGCACCGCACCCCGATGACGCAGGTCACCCGTCTCAACGTTGAACAGGACGAAGCGTTCACTTTTTCTCGCCGGGTCGCGCTCAGCAAGGAATCAGTGAAAATGTTGGCGCAGATTTGGCGATGGTGCCAGCCGCAGTCAATCCGCCATTGGTTCGGCCAGAGACGCACCTTACGCAAGGCGGAACTTCCGTAAGGCTCCCGCCAGGCGCCCATCCGGTCCCGGTGCTATGCCCCGTGCGGACGAGGTCGAGAAACCGATTCCAGGCGATCTTGGGAACGAGCCGCCGCTGGTCTCCGGGCATGCTGTCGTCCATCATCTTGTTCGCCAGGCGCTGCACTTCCTTGGAGGCCTTGCTGATATGACCGGCATCAAAGGGCGGATGCGGATCGTATTCGATGACCAGTTGGATGGCCTCGGCCCGCTCACGGCCCGCAATCTCGCCGGCCAGCCAGAGCGCCAGGTCGATGCCAGCCGAGACGCCCGCCGCCGTGACGACTTTCCCAGACCGGACGACGCGCTCATCGGGCCTGGGCTTCGCACCCATGATCCGCAGCACGCCCATCTTGTACCAGTGCGTCGTCGCCGGCTGCCCTTTCAGGATTCCCGCCGCGCCAAGGATCAAAGCTCCCGTGCAGACCGAAGCCGTCCACACCGAGGTTCGGTGCACCTTCCGCAGCCAATCGAGGACCTCGTCGTCGACCATCTGACCGGGGGTGGTCGAGCCTCCGGGAACGACGAGCACGTCGGGACAGATCGTCTCCGAGATCGAGCGGGTGGCTCCGAGTAGAAGCCCGCGGCCTTCCGCCACCACCGGTCCGACTTCCTTGCCGACGAACTGCACCTTCGCCCCGGGAATGCGCGACAGCACTTCCCAGGGCCCGACCGCATCGAGCGCCGTCACACCCTGATAGAGAAGGATTGCGATCTCAACAGAAGCTGCCATTCGAATGTCTCCTTGAAGGGTCCGGCGCTGACCGGCGACAACCTCAACAGTGCAAGTCAGGCCAGCCTGCTTTCCGTTGCGGCCTGAAGCCGACGGCGAGGATCTCTGTCGACATCAGTCGATCGCCTCCACTCCTTCCTCCTTTAGCCGCTCGATCTGGTCCTTCATCTCCTTCAGCCGCTCGGCGGAATGTCCGTCCATTGGCTGACCTCGCCGATAACGCGGAGTGGCTCGCGCGACCGGTAGAACTGCGTGGGGTTTCCAGGGAATTTCCTGTCGGTCAAGTTGGGATCATCCACGATCTCCCCGGTCGGCTCGACGATGTAGATTCTCTCCGCGCCGTCGCCGTGTGCCAGCTCTGCGCCCCAAATGGCTGCTTCCAAAGTACCCGTGTGATAGAGCCAGGATGCCTGAGCCCGCCTTCCGTAATTGGAGCGAAAACCGGCAGCGATCAGGTCCCCCGGCTTCAAGTCGGCCCGGGTGCCGTGGTAGGAGAGTCTCGTTCCGCTCATTGAAAAAACCTCGAAAATGATCCTGGGCTCGCGCGCTCAGCAGCAGCGCCTGGCGTGAGTTTACGAAGCGAAAAGAGTTAAATTTTGGCCGGTCAGCGCTTACAGTTCGGTCGAGCTGAACCGCCGAATCAAAAGAGTTGAGAATGCAATATCGAGCCTGCATCGTTGATGCGAATGGTCGCGAGAACTCCCGCACGTTCGCCTGTGCCAACGACGAGGACGCCATCGTCTGGGCGAGGCAGATGCTGCACGGCAATTCAGTCGAGCTCTGGTGCGGTGAGCGACTGGTGAAGCGTTTGCCGGTTTCAGAGGACAGCCGCGCCGTAACGCATGAGGTGCATGAAGGTCGAATGGTGCCAAAAGCAAAAGAATGAGCTACCTGCGAAACCGCTATGGAGCCGCGATGCTAACCGTCTCCTCAATGATCCTCATTTCGTCGCCATCGCCGGCCAGGATTGCGCTGTAGTAGCCGCGGAAAGGCTGATCGCCCACTTTGGCCTGCCATTCTCCGACGTTAAGTATGAACGATCCTTCTGTGCGAGATACGACGCGCCTGACGGAGTAGTCGTGCAGTCCTATTTTTAAGGCTTCTTGAAAACTTCGCCGTATGGCATCGCGACCCTGGAAGATTCCGCTAGGAGTAACTCTGATTGCATCCTCGGCGAATGCTGCCGCCATTGCGTCAACGTCGCCTCGGTTGTACGCGGATGCGAAATTCTTCTGAAAATTGGCGCTCGCACTTTCGGCGGATAGCTTCTCTTGGGCACCAAGTGACGGGGATATAGAGAGCATGAAGGCGACCGTGAACAAGGTTCTCAGCATCGATGGCTCCGTGTCGCTAGTTGCAGCTCAGGCCGACTTGAAACCCTGATGCGATCGCCGGTCTGATAGTTGATCTTCTCGTAAGGTCGGGGTCAATGCGACCGGATGGGTGACGAGGCAAAGTCAAGAAGCCTTCGGTTCATACGGGGCTGTTGGTCATGCTACGTTTCCCGGGGGCTCCGCATCAAGACGAACTGAGGTCCACGGTTCCCTCCGGCCGCTGTCCGCGCGATCAAGTCCTGTAGCGGCCCACCTGAACACGGCACCCATGGGCAAGGACATGGCTCAATGACTGCCAACGGAGCGCTCGTGACCGGTTGCATTTGGCGGCCCGGAGACCCGTGCGGTGCGGAAGGTTAACCTTTCGCTGAGGAAAGGTAGGGTCGCAGTCCAACATCCGATCCGTCCGGAACAGCGACGGTCCTGGGTCCGGTAGTCGCGGCGGGATGGCTCGCGTCGACCGCGCTCGGTGCCGTTGCAGGCGGCGCGACGGGCGGAGTCGTCGGGGCGCTGACGCAGGCCGGCGTATCCGATGAGGAAGCTCCGCTCTATGCGGAAGGTGTGAGGCGCGGCGGCACGCTGGTTTCGGCGCGTGTGCCAGACGCGGACCGCGCGCGAGGCATGGCGGACAAAATTTGCTCAGGTTGAGTTCTTCGCATTTTGACCCATTGCGGACTTTGCAGCAATCTCAGCGTGACCGAGGACGTTTGGACCTTAGGCAGACGTTCGGCTCGCAGTCCTTGGGCTCGAATGATAAGCCGCGAGGCCTACCATGGTTGTGCTTCGATCACATTTTGGATGCCAGCCGGAAACACCCGCGTCAACTCGAACGCCGAGTTGGCAAGGAGCTCCGCGAACTCCTCAAGGGTTCGCTCTCGCCCGCCGGGGGAGACCAGCATGTTCAAATCACTGAACTTGGTTGCCGGCATTTCGTTCGGAGGCCCGACAATCCGTTCGATCAGAAGCAACTTTGCGCCTTTGGTCATCGCGCGCCGACACGCGGTGAGGATAGCAGCAGCTTCCGTGTCTTCCCAATCGTGAATGACCGCCCGCATCAGATAGGCGTCTCCGCCTTCAGGGACCGATTCGAAGAAGCTTCCACCCACGATCTTGCAGCGGTCGAGCACGCCGCGTTCTGCCAGAACGGCTTTTGCTCCCGCGACGACGTCGGGTTGATCAAACAGCGTACCGCCAAGGTGAGGGTGAGCGCATAGCAGGGCCGCCAACATCGAGCCTCGCCCGCCACCCACGTCGACTACGTGACTGAACGGCGAGAAATCATAGCCGCGGAGCACTGCGTCGGCTCCGTCCCGTGAGAATTGCGCCATAGCCTGATCGAAGGTCGCGCCGTATTCGGGGTACTCTGCTCGGAATTGCCAGACACTTTTGCCGTGCAAGTGTTGAAATGCGTTCTCGCCCGTTTGCACGCTGTGCAGCAGATGCCCCCACGCTTGCCAATAATAGGGGCTTCCGACCACTTCCGCCCAGGCTCCGACCGGTGTCGCGGAGTCGGCACGCAAGCAATGACCCACCGGGGTGAGCGCAAAATATCTGCCTTCTTCCTCCCGGAACACACCGACGGCGGCGAGCGCACGCAACAGCCGGTACAGCGAATCGGGATGGCTCTTCGTCAGCACCGCGAGCTCGTCCACCGATCGAGCGCCGTCATTTAGATGGTCGGCGACTCGCAGCTTTGCTGCGACACTAATCGCCTTCGTGACCTGGAAGCCATTGATCAGAGTCAGCAAGTCCAGGCGAGGATCGCTTGTCATGGATGCGCTCCTTGAGTGACGGTTCTGGCTTGGCATGGTCCGGATGCTGCGAAAATCACTGGGTCGGCTTGAAGTCCATTGCTTTCGCGAGGTCAGCAAGACTGCGACGCCGTTCGTCGAGCAAAGCTGCAAATTCGGCCGCCGTCCCTGGATGAGCGGCCTGTCCGACGTGAGCCAGCCTTTGCCTGATGCCAGGATCGTTCGCGACGGCGCTGACGGCGGATGCAATCTGGTCTCGCAAGGTATGCGGAATTCCGCGCTTGCCGAATAAGCCAACCACACCGTCCATGCGAAGGTCCGGGAAACCAGCCTCCGCGACCGTGGGGACATCAGGGACAAGCGGTGCGCGGGCGTCGCTCGCTACCGCCAGGAGCCGAGCTCTCCCTGACTGCACCTGCGGCATTGTCACGCTAAGTGCATGAACGAAGACGTCTATGCGCCCCTCACCCAGGTCCTGTAGTGCAGGAGCAAGGTCCCTATAGGGCACAAAGGCGAGTTCCAGTTTTGCATTCTTGAAGAATCCGCCGACAACAAAGGGCGGAAGGCCTGGCGAGCTAGACCAGTTCAGCTTGCCCGGTTCGGCGCGAGCTGTTTGAACCAGATCATCGAGCGAACGGATCGATCTTTTTCCGGTCACCGCTATCGCTAAGACAACGTCCGACGTGGGGCAAATCGGGACCAAGTCACGCACAGGATCATAGGGTAACTTCTCGTGCGTAATTGGAAGCAAGGTAAATACTGCGGAGATGGCATAAAGCAGGGTGTGATCATCCTCTGTGTTGAGAAAAGCAGAAACCCCGATCACTCCGTCGGCGCCGGGCCGATTTTCCACGATGACGGGCTGTCCCCACTGTTCTGAAAGCCGTTCGGCAAACAGTCGAGCGCTGAAGTCAGAACCACTTCCAGCTGGCACGGGTGCAATCAAGCGGACCGTCCGGTGAGGCCAGTCGGCCGCCACGAGCTTGGAACTCCAGCAGGAGATGGCGAGGAGAAGACCGACGGCAGCGAAGAAGCGAACGAAGATGCTCATGCCTACTCCTTCCGAATTGCGTTCAGCGCGACTTCCGCTTTCGACGTCCGGCGCCAGGGCGGACATATTTCTCGTTGGCCCTGACCACTCTGGACATTAACTCGATGAACAGCTCGCGGTCCGCCGGTTCGAGGCAGGATAGCAGCCTCTCTTGAGTGGCGAGCGCTCGTGGACGCAGCCGCTTTCTGATCCTGTGACCGAGAGGGGTGCAGCGGAGCATCCAGACGCGCCGGTCTGAATCATTAGGCCGCCGTTTTACCAGCCCCTTTGCCTCGAGCTGATCCACCAGTCGGCCAGTGTTTGTCTTGTCGACGGCGACCACTTCGGCAAGGCGGCTCTGATCTATCTCCGGATGGTTTTCAATGATCGTTAGGACCGCCCATTCCGGGACGCTCATGTCCTCCTCTTCAAATTCTTCGGCGATGACAGCCGTCGAGATCATGTGCAGCCGCCGGATGAGATACGCCGGAACGAGGCTATAAGGTTGTGGCGCCGGGTCGACCTCCGAGGACCCATGCAATGTAATAGCTTTTGCAACCATCATAATTGTTATTATCAGAGCGATAGCTCCGCATCAAGTCATTTGAGCCCGGATAAATCCCCCAGCCGCGACGGCCCTTCAAGCCGCGGCAGTGATAATGCCGACGAAGTCAGCTTCTGATGCTGTGGACGGCTCCTCCACGGGCACGAGAGTGCCAAAGACTGGGCGCCGTTTAAGGCTCCCACGATTCGGAGGAGCAGCCTATGCAGTCAGTTGCAACGATTGGTCTGGACATCGCGAAGTCGGTGTACCGCGAAGCAGCGTAGCAATTCATATCTCCGCGCAATATTCGACTTGCACGCCGCTCCGCTTGCACAGGAATTCGTAATAGGCACTCTCGTCGACATCCTGGAACCGGCCCCAGCGACTGACATCGTAAACGAGGATGTGGTCGAAATCGGCTCGGCCTGACTGAACGTCATCGATCAGTTTGATAAGACCAGGACGCCCCTTGATCTGGAGGCCGCTGCGGCCCTCGTCGCGATAGGTCTGCACAATCGTGAGCGCGTTCGTCTCGGCATAGGCGGCGATGGCCGCCATCTGGTTCGCGATCGAGTAGCGCTGGAGCTCCCTAGACATTCGAACGTACTGCGCAGCACGGCGCGCTCGGGTCCGCCTCGCCAAGCTTGTCCCTTTGGGAATAACGAGCCAGTTACCCATGCACCCCTCCTGTCAGTTCGGAGGTACCCGCGAGTGCAATTACAGCTTCCGCGGTCGGGATAGCAATGCCGAACAGCTTGCAGGGCACTGGCGCGCGCCTCATGGCGGCACCGGAAGGTGGCGTTGTGCACAGCACCGCGGAACACGGGGACAAACCTCAGCCCTGCCGATTGCGAATCCCTGCTGCGTGCTAACCGCCCGGAACGAGAAGACGGGCGAAAGGATTCGTCCCGGCAGGAGCAAGCTCGATGCTGATGACGAAGGAAAGACGGCCGGCAATCAGAACGCTGCGTGGATGGGCACTCGGCGTGCTGCAGGAGGCGGGCGCCATCCATGAATGCGAGGAGCATGGCTGGGCAAAGGATCGGGCCGACCCTCACGCCCGCGAGCGCGCTTTGGACCTCGCGAGGCAGGAGCCTCCAGACGGCTTGTCTCCGGACCGGGCTGTCGCCGAGGTCCGCGAAGTGCTGGATTCGATCGGCGATACCTGTCCTGAATGCCCGCCCGACTGAACCGCACTGACAACCCACGGTCCGATGCCGCTGTCGATCAAGGGATCAGGGGCGCCGCCGTGGTGCCAAGATGCTCAGCAGCGGCGCGTACCCGGCCAGCGTGCTTTCGCCGCTGCTCCGCGAACTCCGCTGCGTCGACCGGCAAACGCAGCTTGTATCCAGCCGCCTTCAAGCGGGCGCACACCCGAGGCACCGCCCCAGCAGTGGTGTCGTCGGATTTTGGCTCGAGGCCAATCAGTCCATTCAGATCGTCGATGAGGCGCAATCCTTCACTTCGAAGGAGGATCGCCAGCGCTCGGCTCTCGCGGTCCTCGATCAGCAGTTCGAAGATCAGTGCGAGGTCCATCAGGGCTCCGAGCGTTGCAGGCCAGCCGGAGCCGACGCCGACGGATCGGAAGTAGATCAGCGAAGGATGCGAAGCGTGACTCTGCAGCACGGACGCGCACCAGTCGCGCCCGCGATACATCACACGCCTGATTTCCTCGGGAGAGTCGAGATCCGAGTAGCGCTCCAGCAGACCGAGCGCCGAGGGCGGCTCCCCTGCGGCGGTGGTGAGCTTTAGAATTCCCGTGTCGCGACGGGAGATCCCCTCCTGCACTTCGAGCAGGTACGTCACGGCCATGGTCAGAACGGAGAGGCCTGAAAGGCCCGCGCAGACCAGAGCCCAGCGAGCCGGTCCGTGCGCCTCGATGCCGCTCAGTCCCACCGTGCACAACGCGCTTCCGACGATGAAGAGCGCCTCCTGGAAATCGGCCGGCGGAGAGAACCAGCCCCCCAGCGCATGCGCGATGAGCCCATACCCGAGCAAGAGAAGCCCCATCCAGATCAGGAAGGAGCCCATGAGGATGGACGGCGCGAAGCTGGTCGACACCCCACTCTTGCCGCGGCGGGCCCACTTCCAAATCGGGAGCGCGACGGTCAGGAGCCGCCGGGCCACGCGCAGCGCGCCCCTACTCTCGCCCGGAACCACCACCGTGTCGAATACATCGCGTAGTGCGAAGACGACCAGGACCATTCCGGCAGCGATCTCGATGGTCTGCACGATCATAACGGAATGCCAGCGGCGCAGGGCGAACTCCGCCCGAACACGTCACGTCCCCGAACGCGTAGCGAAATGCACCGCGGCCATGACGACCAACACAGCGAGCAGGAAGGTTCCCGCGGAGATCGATCTCCGTCCATGTGACTGGCGGGCCAGATGCATCGGAGCACTCCGATTATCGGCGACCAACCCGGCTGAGTTGCGTTCGTTCCGAAGCGGCCGACGGCCCGTGTCGAGGGGACCCTAGCGCCGACGCGCCACCCAACCCAATACTTTGTCGTAGGAGGAACCTGTCCGGCTCGTCCCGATTGGCTTGTCGCACCAGAACTCTGACGAACGGCGCGGCCATGGTCGAATTCGCACAGCTTCGCGACCGCATGGTCCAGGTTCAACTTGCACGCCGCGGCATCCGCGATCGGCGCGTTCTGGATGCGATGGCACAGGTCCCTCGAGAGCGGTTCGTGGAAACCGGTTTCGAGGAATTCGCCTACGAGGACGGCGCGCTGCCGATCGCGAACGCGCAGACCATCTCGCAGCCTTACATCGTCGCGCTGATGACGGAGGCGGCCGAGCTGAAGCCCGCGGACAAGGTGCTCGAGGTCGGAACCGGTTCGGGCTATGCGGCGGCGGTCGCATCGCGGCTCGCCAGAACGGTTCACACCGTCGAGCGCCATCGCGCCCTAGCCACGACCGCCGCCGAGCGGCTTGCGGCGCTCGGCTATGACAATTGCGTCGTCCATACAGGCGACGGCACCGGCGGATTGCCGGAAGAGGCGCCGTTCGATTCGATTCTCGTCGCGGCCGGCGGTCCGGAAGTACCGGACGCGCTCAAGGGCCAATTGGCCATTGGGGGGCGTCTCGTCATCCCAATCGGCGATTTGGAGCACGAACAATCGCTGCTGCGGATCACGCGCCGGAGCGACACCCAATACGACGAAGAAGCCTTCGGGGCCGTTCGCTGCGTGCCCCTGATCGGAGAGCACGGATGGGCCGAGGACGGCACGCGCTCCGCCAGCAATCACGTCCCTGGGCGTACGCGCTTCCGCTCGCTCACCGACATGATCGGCGCCGCCCTCGAACCGCTGCCGGCTTTCGACGATCCCGCCTTCGGCGCCTTCTTCGATCGCTTTGCGCAGTCCCGGGTCGCGCTGCTGGGCGAAGCCAGCCACGGCACGTCGGAGTTCTACGGGGCGCGCGCTGCGATCACGCGGCGCCTGATCGAGAAGCACGGGTTCACGACCGTCGCGGTGGAAGCCGACTGGCCGGACGCCGCGGCGGTCGACCGCTACGTTCGCCACCGGTCGTCACGCGGTTCGGGCGAGAAGCCGTTCGAACGCTTCCCGACCTGGATGTGGCGAAACACCGACGTCGCCGCTTTCGTCGACTGGATGCGCGAGCACAACGAAAGCAAGCCGGCAGGCGAGCGGGCCGGATTCTTCGGGTTCGACATCTACAACATGCGGAGCTCGATCGCGGCCGTTCTCGCCTACCTAGATGGCGTAGATCCACAAGCCGCGGCCGTGGCGCGCGAGCGCTACGGATGCCTAACCCCTAGGCAGCGCGAACCTTCGACCTACGGCCGTGCCGTCCTGACCGAAGCCTATCGGAAATGCGAGGCGGAGGTGGTTCGCCAGTGCCAGGACGTCCTGGGAAAGCAACTCGACTACGCCGCGAACGACCCGGACAGCTTCCTGGACGCTGCGCAGAACGCGCGGTTGATCGCCTCCGCCGAGCGCTACTACCGGATCATGTACTATGGCGGGGCCGAATCCTGGAACCTGCGCGACACGCACATGTTCGAAACCTTGGGCCATATCCTGGACGCCCAGGGGCCGCGATCCAAGGCGGTGGTCTGGGCGCATAATTCTCATATCGGCGACGCACGCTTCACCGAGATTGGGGCGGTCCGCGAGGAGCTCAACATCGGTCAGCTTTGTCGAGAGAAGTTCGCCGAGGCGGCGTCCCTGGTCGGCTTCGGCACCCATACCGGCACCGTGGCCGCCGCGTCGGACTGGGACGGCGAGATGGAAGTGATGCAGGTGCGGCCCTCTCGACCGGACAGCTACGAGCGGCAGTTCCACGACGCTGGTGTGCCGCGCGGCCTGCTCGAATTCCGCCGGGACGAGAGCCTTCGGCGTCGCTTGCTCGAGCCGCGCCTCGAACGGTTCATCGGCGTCATCTACCGGCCGAACACCGAACTGCAAAGCCATTACGCCGAAGCGTCGCTGCCTCAGCAGTTTGATGCATTCTTGTGGTTTGATGAGACGAAGGCAGTCAGGCCCTTGGGACCGGAACATCGCCGCGCCGGCGTCCCGGATACCTATCCGTTCGGACTCTGACGGTGAGGTCTCCGACCAGCGAGTGCCCTCGGAACTCAGGAACCGCCCTCAGACGTGCCGAGATGCACTGCGACCACAAGGTCAAGCCCGCGACCAGGCGGGCAATGCCGGCGAAAGGTCTAGCGCCGACGCGCGACCCATACACCGAGCAGGAACGCTACGCACAGCGACTGCAGCGGCGCCTTCAAGGTCACCTCGCGAAGTTTGTCGACCCAGCGCATCGCGGCATCCCGCGACGTCGGCCGCAGCGGGCGCCGGCTCGTTTCCGCCTCGGCGCGCAATCTCGCCGCGGACACATGATCGACGCCGTCCTGTTCGTTCGTCAGGCCGGACGCTTCCGTCATTGCCGAGGCTTCTTTCATATCCATGCGGCTCTCCTATTTGTCAGGCGGACTTCCGCTGCGACCTGGCCGCCGGCTTCTTCGCCCCCGCCTCCTTCGCGGGCTTCTTGCCGGCGATCGGCATCAGCATCTCCTTCTGGCCTGCAGCAGCCTTCCGCGGCTTCTTGGCGGCCTTCGCCGGCGCGGCCTCCTGACCTACGCTCCGCCGCAGCGCCTCCATCAGGTTGACCACGTTGTTGGCGGCGGGCTTTTCCTTGGGCGTG
Organism: Bradyrhizobium sp. 35; assembly: GCF_023073215.1. NCBI lineage: Bacteria > Pseudomonadati > Pseudomonadota > Alphaproteobacteria > Hyphomicrobiales > Nitrobacteraceae > Bradyrhizobium > Bradyrhizobium sp. 35. The sequence continues at coordinate 2,593 of NZ_JADPJC010000107.1, read as the reverse complement.
ATCGGCTTGCCGGCGCGCTTCTGGTTGATGAGCTCGATCAGCGCGGTCTCGTAGTGGTCCTCGAACTTCTCCGGCTCGAAGTTGCCCGCCTTCTGGTTCACGATGTGCCTCGCGAGATCGAGCATGTCCTTGGTCACCTTCACGTCCTGGATCTCGTCGAAATACTCCTGCTCGGAGCGCACTTCGTAGGGATAGCGCAGCAGCGCCGAGACCCTTGTCCATCGGTTCGAGCGCGATGATGTGCTCGCGGTTGGTCAGCACCACCCGCCCGATCGCGACCTTGTCCATCTCCCGGATAGTCTCGCGGATCACGGCGAAGGCGTCATGGCCGACCTTGCCGTCCGGACGGATGTAGTAGGGCCGGATGAGGTATCGCGGGTCGATGTCGGACTTGTCGACGAACTCGTCGATCTCGATGGTGCGCGTGGACTCAAGCGCAATCTCCTCGAGCTCCTCCTTCGTGACCTCGATGAACTGATCCTTCTCGAGCTGGTAGCCCTTGACGATGTCCTCGTTTGGCACCTCGTCGCCCGTGTCGGCGTCGACCTTGAGGTACTTGATGCGGTGGCCGGTCTGCCGGTTGAGCTGGTTGAACGAGATCTTCTCGCTCTCCGACGTCGCCGGATAGAGCGCGACCGGGCAGGTGACGAGGGACAGACGGAGGAAGCCTTTCCAGTTTGCTCGCGGGGCCATGGTTACGCAACGCTCCAGGTACGGGTACTTGGATCAAGACGAACGGCGCGACACAGTTCCGACACTGCTCGCAGGCGTCCACCGCCAAATTGAGGGCACGCCCGGTCAAGCGCCTGGCAGACGTGGCGGGCGCCCTTGACTCTTACGAACAAAATGAGAACATGCACCGATGACCCAACCCATGGCATCCGAACCGGCCAGCTTCGATTTGGAGGACGCCGCCGACCAGGCGATTGCGGCCTGTGGGGGCGACGCTCGGGAAGCTCTCAAGGCGCTCATCATCGCGAATGGCTTCCTGGAGACGCAGGTGGAAGAGCTGCGGGCTTCGATTTCTGCCGGCTATTCGCGCGGCCGGTTCGACGTACCGCGCGACCGGAAGGATTGGTACGACTGACATGCCCGCGGTGACCTACTTTGTGGCTCTGCCGTTCCTTCCTTCGGCTGACGGTATCGCTGCCGGCGAAGCCGTCGAATGCTTCAATCCCAAGCCGCCGTGATGAAGGCCGAGGCGCTTTCGCGAAAGCCTGGCATTGTTGGCGCAGTGGCCTTCAGCCGCAGCGGGGATCCGGCTACAGGCGAATTCGGAGACGCAACCGTGATCCGCAAGTTCGGCGACGTGCTGGAAGACCTGAGCACCTTGTGAAAGGGACGCGCGGAGATGTTCTGCGCGAGCCCCGGCAATTACCTCCCGCTGAGCGATAGGCTCATACGAGTGACGGTGTTGTCCCAGGCGCGCTCCTCTTCTGCGGGATAGTTGATCAGGAGGCAATGGATCAGCCGCCCCGAGAAGTTGCAGCGGTTGTACCAGACCTTGTCGCCCCTGTAGCTGGAGACCGCAAAGAACCGTGGTGTCACTCGCTTGTACTGAATGCGTGAAGGCGGATGTTTTTTGGCGAGAAAGGCCGCGGGTGAATCGTTCTCGACGTTGGGCGCAGCCTGGATCGTGATGTCGGCCCGCCCGTCGGCGGTTCGGAACCGTTGCCCGTAGCCGTCGGGTCGGCCAGCTTCTTCCGTGAAGACCGAAGATGGGAAATCCATCGAGGTGCCGGTCTGGGGAATGGTGTACTTGGTCCATCGCACCGGCTGCGCCGACGCCGTCGCTGTCGAGACGACAAGTGCCAATGCGAGAGCGCTCGTCGATTTCATCGCACTTCCCTCCGACTACCACGGAGCAAAAAGCCGGAACGTCAATTACGTTCCAGACGCCTGTTGCTATGGATTGGAAGCGCGCGAGCTACTCGCCTTCCTCGTGGGATCTTGGGATCGAGCCTGGTCAGCCTAGTCAGCCCGCCGGGCGAGAACCCGGCACCTCGAAAGGCGACGGTGATAGCGCCTCCGATGCTTTGGGCGCGCGGTGTCAGGCAGCGCGCAACGGGGACGTTGCACGACGGAGCCGGCCGATTTCCTCCGCCTGGCACCTCGGACACCTGAACTGGATTTCGCGTTGCGCGGAAGCGGACTTTTGGATGTTCGCCGCCATAGGCCATGCGCCGCATTGGGGACATTTCTCCAGCAGAGTCTCCGATTCTATCATCGCACTCGCTCCTTCCCGCGCCCACAGCCCGCCAACGCTCGGAGACAAACCGCGTTCCGGACGAGCCTAGGCGAGACACGGAACGAATCAGGGCGACGGCGTTGAATCGGCATGTGTGCCGTGGCGTTGCGTCAGTCTCGTCTGGGAGTATCGCGTGTCCATGGCGCCATCAGAGCTGCTATTCCAGGTTACATCGAGCCGTGTGATCCCACGTTGCGTGAAAAGCCGCCGCGCGGCGAAGACTGGGTCTACGAGATCAAGGCCGACTGTCAATCGGCGTTCAAATTTGACCCCGTATCGGCGTCCAATTTTGACCCCTTCGAGCGGCGGGTTTTGGCGGTAGCGCTCGCACCGTCGGAGCTGGTC
>NZ_JADPJC010000101.1:0-828 GCF_023073215.1 Bradyrhizobium sp. 35 | reverse complement strand
GTCGAGCGGTTGTGGCGCAGCGTCAAGTACGAGGAGGTGTATCTGCGGGCCTACGAGACCGTCAGCGAGGCGCGCGACTCGATCGGCAGATATCTCGACGTCTACAATCGCCGCCGTCCCCACTCGAGCCTTGACGGCAGCACACCTGATCAAGCCTACTTCACCCCACTGCCAATCCACTTGGCAGCCTAACCCCGGCAGAGGCTCCACTTATCAACGCGGAGATTCTGTTCAGACAACCGGGACCAGCTCACTCGCCCGCTGCCTAAACTCATCTATTCCGAGCAGATCTTGCCCGCAATGGGTCGGAGCTAGGTCAGCACATCGATCTTTGCAGCTGGCGGCACGTGGCGGAGCAATGCCCGCAATAGCAGCAGATTTGATATCGCCACCGGCACTCAACAGCTTTCGATGCCTTATGGAGAACGCGCAGGTTGAACTTAACACCACGGCACCACGGTCGACGATGCGCCCAGCGGCTGTGGCATACGCTCGCCTCAGGAGCCGGATGGCCGCGAAGGACACTCTCCACCCAAACGGCGCGGCTATTTCTGCGATCCCTGCAAAGTAAAGGTACCTGGTCCATCAATTGAGCCCGCACGGGCCGCGAATGGGCGATCCAACGCGCGGAACTCCTCGTTCAAGTTTTGAGAACTCCGATCGAGCGCACGCCTTGCGGTGTCACGGCCCGAGCACATCCGATCGCGAAATCGGAGTTCCGAAGATTACGGTTCAGACTCAATTGATCCAATAAGCGACGAGAGCGGCGAGGTGGACGGCGGCCAAGAAGTTTCTGGCAAGTTTGTCGTAGCGAGTAGCAACACGCCT